>NZ_JTLF01000338.1:0-301 GCF_000798855.1 Enterobacter sp. ZOR0014
CGGAATGGCTGACCATTAATCATCCCCTGCACATATTCCGCCGAATTATTCGAAGATTCGCTTTCTGCCATCATGACAGCACCGAGCCCGGGGCTGCCTGCAAAAATCGCTGCAGCGGCAGCCGTACCTCGCTGCCCATCAGTTATCTCCGGCACAGAGTGGCTCGGGTAGGCATCTGCATCAAAATATTCCCTGAATCTTTCATAGCGGAAAGACTCCAGTTTCCCTGAGATTTTCTCCAGAGGACCATTAGGTGGCAATACCGGCGGAGGGGGAAGCTCCCGCGTCCACGGCCTGCCGT
>NZ_JTLF01000037.1:0-267 GCF_000798855.1 Enterobacter sp. ZOR0014
GGCTTTACGGTCTTCTGCTTTAACAATCAAATAACGACGTCCAGCAGTAGGGCGAACAAAGTCAACCGCTTCTTCAATAGCGTCAGCAAATGGAGTTTTGCCAGCTGATTTGGCTTTTGTAGTAATCTTTTTGATTTTTTTGACGTCTGCTTCTTTTTCAATTGATTTAAAACCGTTTGTTCCGTCACCCTCAATAAGCGCAAGGTCAACAATTTTATTAACAATAGCTTGTGTAAGTTCCGCTACAATCAAGTTGTAAAGATGTTC
>NZ_JTLF01000279.1:0-213 GCF_000798855.1 Enterobacter sp. ZOR0014
GGCTGTGGTGGTCATTCCGTTCACTTTATGTTCCTTGCTACTCTGTAACGACATGACCAGTGAACGTGCCAGGGTGGCTCAATCGCCACCACCCTGGCAACCCGGGCTCCCGGCGGTAAATCGCCGCTTCGCGGTGCCTTCGGCTTATTCCTTCCGGCTTATCGGGTACGGGCGGAGGTAACGTCCCTGTAAAGCCCGCCCTCTCGGCGCATC
>NZ_JTLF01000036.1:0-214 GCF_000798855.1 Enterobacter sp. ZOR0014
TGTGTAGTCATCTGTTGCTTTATTTTTAACGAACACAACAGCAAAATTATAAGCTGAACGTTCTACTATTGTTTCCGTGTCCATTGTCACACTTTGCTTAATATCTACCCTTGTCGTGATTCTTTTTCTATTCCAGTTTCTTGAAGCAAAGTTAATGAATAACAAGTTTCTAGGGTCTGTTTCAGATGGAGCGTGTTGAATGGTTGTAGTTGGT
>NZ_JTLF01000131.1:0-235 GCF_000798855.1 Enterobacter sp. ZOR0014
AATGGAAACAATTAATATTAAATTTGATGAAAAACAGCTAGAAGAAGTTGTGAAAAAAGTTACTGAAAAACTTAAAAAAGAGAAAGATTCAGATACAGCAAAGGAAAAAGTGTCAGTAATGTATTTAGAATTTAATGAAGCAAATCATGCAAGCGAGAAAGGTAAACTTTACTTTGGGCATGCTTTTCACACTTTGTCAAAAAAGTATGCTTCGGAGTTTTATTTATCTATGTTC
>NZ_JTLF01000229.1:0-354 GCF_000798855.1 Enterobacter sp. ZOR0014
ACCGCTTCGTTTTGCCACGCTGTAACTCTTTGAGTATCATTGTTTAGCTTTCCACGTGAAAATGATACCACTTTTCCGAATAAGTTCAATTTTTCCCCTTTCTACCATAAACTCACACCTTTCCCACGTTTATACTCGCTTGTCTTCTTGTTATGGCAAGACTTACAAAGGAGTTGTAGGTTATCAGGGTTCAGCGCTATTTTCCAATCATCAAGATTTTCCCAAGTTAGTTCTATAATATGGTCTACTTCGTATTTTTTAGCACCGAATGCGCCACATCTTACGCAAGTCATCTTATCACGTTGTCTTACATAATCACGGACAGCCAACCATTCTTTTTTATTATACATGTTC
>NZ_JTLF01000069.1:0-381 GCF_000798855.1 Enterobacter sp. ZOR0014
GAGCATGAGGCGAGAAAAGGGAAAAAGGCGGTGACCGCGAAGCGGCCATGATCGCAGGAGGTATACTCCCGCGATCTAACGGCGTGCGGCATTCCGCGCGGGCTGGACGCCCTTACTGCATGTCGCATGGGGGTAATGTCCTGGCTGAACGCCCGGCCAAAACCCCCAAGGTCAAAAGAGGCCACACCGTCGCGCGCTACGCGCGACCACCCCCTAAAAGACGCCTGTTTTGACCTTTTTCTTCGCCTTGTTCGTTCCTCACAAAGCGAATTAAAAGGAAACTAGGCTTTTTAGGGGGTGGTCGCGCCACGCTACCGGCTTTTGGCCGGAGACTTAGGCTCGACGGTGTGGGGGGCAAGCCCCCCAAATAAACCGACGCGT
>NZ_JTLF01000205.1:0-679 GCF_000798855.1 Enterobacter sp. ZOR0014
ACGATTAGAGCTTCATTACCAAAGAAAATCTCACGTGAGTTATAATCTAATTTCATTTTTTATTTTCCTTTTTATTTTTTTATGCAGTACGTTTCCAATAATATATTGTCGTTGAACCAATTACTGCTGAACCGATATTTTCCCATGCAATCCTAAATATATATTAATCAATATCAATATTCCACATGCAAACAGGATATATTAAATCTTGTAACTGTGACATAATTTGAGCCATTGAGTATTTGTTAGGGTGTATCGATCCATAAGTAACGCCATCTGAATTTAAAGCTGACCATGTTTTTATAGACATATCATTATGTGCGTAAGTTCTCGCTGTAAAATCAGCAAACGCACACTCGTATTTACGACATAATTCTTGTATTATAGGTCTAACATTTTGAAACCACTCTACATAGGTTCTCCCAGTATTATAAACTGTTCCAACTGTTGGCAAAGTGATGATAATAGCCAAATCTTTTACGGTTTTATTATAAGCTGGTCTACCATTAACACTTGTATTTCCTCTTATTCTTTTCAATCCTTCTTCCATATTTGTTTTAAATAAGTTTAATCTTTGTTCTAGTGTTAACCCAGCGAACTTCGTATGGTTTTTATCAGCGTCATTCATTCCCCATCCAATTATTAAAAGGTCTGGGTTATGTTCCATCGATGTATGTTC
>NZ_JTLF01000302.1:0-12598 GCF_000798855.1 Enterobacter sp. ZOR0014
GGTTCGAGTCCAGTCAGAGGAGCCAAATTTAAAAAGCCTGCTTTTAGAGCAGGCTTTTTGCTTTTCTGTTAGCCGTTACTTTCCACCGCCCCTGTCAACTGACGCCAGGCCGCCACTTCCTCATCCAGCCACTCACTAAAGAGAGCCACCTCCGGTTTCGCTTCCGTTAACTGCGATGTCACCAGCCAGTAAGGCCAGGGATAAGGTGCAGTGAAAGGGGTAAGCTGGACCAGCTCGCCCCGGTTGATGGCATCCTGTACCAGAGAGCGACGTTCCAGCGCGATACCTTTACCGAGTCTGACAGCCTCAAGGACTAAATTCGAGTCGTTAATGCATAACCCGCCGGGCACAATATCTTTTTCCAGTCCAGCATTGAAACACCAGGTTTTCCACGACTCCATGGAGAATATGATTTTACTCTTTGCCACCTCTGCTGGGGTTGCCGGGAGGATGCCGCCGTTATAACCGGGTGCTGCAACCACAATCAGTTCATCTGAAAACAGATAATGGCAGTCGCTTCCTTCCCAGTTACCTTTCCCCATGCGTATCGCCACATCTATCCCTTCCTGCTGCATGCTGGTGATCGTCAGACTGGCCTGGATCCGCAGCGTGATGTGTGGATATTTTTCCCGAAACCGCTCCAGACGCGGCAACAACCAGTGACAACCAAAAGACGGCACCATCGCCAGCGTCAGTTCCAGTATTCTCGGTTTCACCTGCACTAACCGGGTAGCATCTGCGATATGATTCAGCGCTTCGCGCACCTGTAACGCGTAGAGACGCCCCTCTTCGTTGATCTGCACCCCTCGCCCATGACGGATAAACAGCTTCACCCCCACCATTTCCTCCAGCACTTTAATCTGCTGGCTGATGGCGGAATGGGTAACGTGAAGCTCTTTCGCCGCAAGCGTTACGCTGCCAAGGCGAGCCACAGCTTCAAAACTACGCAAACTTGCGATAGGTGGAAAATCCGACATGAAACCACTCCCTCATAGACTGAATCTGATAAACGCTAACCGGCCAATCTGTCAGTAATACTAACTCAGGCCGTAAGATACTGATGATATTCGCCATAACGAATTTATTGTAATGTCTGTTTATCATCTTCAATGAAGCGTTTTTTCACACAGACAGGAAAACTGGAATCATGATAAAGCTGATTGGCATGATGGATTCTCCTTATGTACGCCGCGTGGCGGTCTCCCTGGAACTTTATGGCGTTGCGTTTGAAAGCCAGCCGTTGTCCGTATTCAGCACATTTGAGGAATTTTCCCGGATTAACCCTGCGGTAAAAGCGCCAACGCTGGTTCTGGAGAATGGAACACGTCTGATGGACTCGTCTCTCATACTGAATTATTTTGAGTCTCAGGCCGCGCCTGAACGGAGACTCCTGCCCGTGACGCCGGATGCACTGGCGAACGATCTCCAGACGCTGGGCTTTATCCTCGCCGCCGCGGAGAAAGCTGTGCAAAATGTGTACGAACACAACCTGCGCCCGGCGGAGAAACAACATAATCCGTGGATAGAACGTATTACCGTCCAGCTGCTGGCTGCCTGTCGGGAATGGAACGCGCTGCTGGAAGCCCGTCCGGAAAATGCGGTGGCCGATCAGGTTGCTGTCACCAGTACGGTTATCTGGACATTTATTCAGTCAATGATCCCTCACGTCGTTAACGCCGGGGATTTTAAAAAGATTCAGGCGGTTGCCAACGTTTTCGAAAACCAGGCGGCATTTAAAAAATACCCTTTTAGTTAACGCTTCGCTCGGCGTGTTATGGGGCTTTTCAGCCCCTTTTTTTTAGGCAGGAATCGACAGACCCGCTGTGGTGGCATAGCGACCGTTGAAAAAGATGAGCGGTTCACCTTCAGTATGTAACGAATCCACCACCTCACCGATGAATATCCAGTGATCGCCACCGTCTACCTGACGCCACATTTTACATTCAAGATGCGCGAGTGCCCCGTCAATCAAAGGTAGTTTAAAGCCGCTGACCCGGTGGTCTACGCGATGAAATTTGTCGCTCCCCGCGCTGGCAAAAATATCGCTAACCTGATGCTGATGGCCCGACAGGACATTTATCGCAAAGGCGTCCGCCTCCAGAAAATGCTGAGCGTACCAGGATTGCTTGCGCAGGCTCCAGAGCACCAGCGGGGGTTCCAGGGAGACGGTATTAAAGCTGCTGATGGTTAGCCCATGGAAATTGTTATCTTTATCCATCATGGTCACGACACACACGCCAGTTGCGAATTGACCAAATACGTTCCGTAATGTTCGGCTATCAAACTGCGCCATATTATTTCACCTCTGCTAAGCCTGAAGACGCGACCTGCTGCTGCAGCGCGCCGGCAAAAATTGTCAGCCCTTCATCCAGAACGCTGTCTTCAATCGTTAGCGGCATTAAAAAGCGGATAGCATTTGCCTGTTTGCCGCATTTAAGAAGAATAAGCCCCTCACGGGCACAGCTTTTGACTAACCGATCGATAAGCCCGGTCGCCGGCGTTCGCTCTCCATGCTCCAGAGAAAAAAGCTCCAGCGCAATCATGGCGCCAGTCCCGCGTATCTCATAGCCAATAGACAGAGGGCTGACAATGGACACTAAGGCGGAGCGCAGACGTTGACCCAGACGCCGGGCTGCGCCCAGCAGGTCCGTCTCTTCAAAGAGCTTAAGTACCGCCAGCGCCGCCGCGCAGGAAAGCGGGTTGCCTGCCCAGGTTCCACCAAGACCGCCCGGTGCCACCTGGTTGATAAGCGACTCACGACCCACCACGCCAGACAGCGGAAGCCCGCCGGCAACGGATTTACCGAACACAATTAAATCGGCGTCAACACCGGTTTGTTCCATAGCAAAGAACGTCCCCGTGCGCCCCGCGCCAGACTGAACTTCATCCGCGATTAACACGATGCCTTCCCGGTCACAGAGTTCACGCAGAGCACGCATAAACGCAGGCGGCACGACGTAAAACCCGCCCTCTCCCTGAACGGGCTCAATGACGATGGCGGCCACATCCTGGGGGGCAATGTCGCTCGTTAATATCATCTTGAGGCCCGCCAGCGCCTGAGCAATATCACGCTCCGTCTCTCCCTGCGGGAAGGGTGCCCGGAAGACCGGGCCGGGCATAATCCCCATCCCCTGGCTGTAGGGCGCAATTTTGCCGTTCATCGCGAGGGTCATAAACGTACGCCCGTGATAGGCACCGCTGAAAACAATCACACCGCTTCGCCGCGTGGCCACGCGGGCAACCTTAAGCGCGCTTTCCACCGCTTCGGACCCCGTCGTCAGGAGAAAACTCCGTCGGTCAAAATCTCCAGGCATTAAGGCGTTAATACGTTCACACACCGCGATATACGATTCATAAGGGGTGGCGGCAAAACAGCTGTGGGTAAACTGGTGCAGCTGGCGCTCAACGGCCGCGATGACGTTGGGATGAAGATGGCCGGTATTGAGCGCGGCAATGCCGCCGGAAAAATCAATGTAGCGACGGTTGTTGACGTCATACATCACCGCATTTTCCGCTCGTTGAATATAAACCGGATGCATCTGGTTAATACCACGGGCGACGGCACCCTCCCGTCGCTGCAAAAGCTGCTCGACTACAGTATCCATAACGCTCTCCTCAGGGGGCGGTCGGAACAACCGCCCGTCAGGTTATTGATGACGCGCCTGTTGCAACATGGCATCTGCATGCTGGTTTAACTGCTGACGATCGCCATAGCGGTAAGGATCGAGGAAATCGAAACGGACCGGTTTATCTCCGCGGTCGAACAAGTGCCCGATTCCGCCAGGCGCGTTGTGAGCCCAGTAGAACAGAGAATCGGCAAATTCCTCCGTTGCCCGGGACAGGTAACGATTGGTGAAATCAGAGAAATCGATGGGGAAATGCTCGCGGTTGTCAGCAAAAAGCGAATGAAGCGTAGCAATCACCTCTTTTTCTGGAAGATTACCGGCGCGATAGGCTTCCATTGTTTCGCAGGCCTTATCGAAAATAGCCTCATAGTAAGGGCTCTCAATGGAAAGATGTCCCGGATAGGTTGCGCTTTCAAATTCCTTCTCAAGCCGCTCGTCATCACCGTGCTGCTGATAGTCGCTGAGGATTTTACGCAGACGCAACACGCCGATGTAACTGCCGCTAATCCAGATACGGAACCACGCATTCCACAGTGGGAAGCTATCAAATGCGGTGAATGAATTTGCCACCAGCCTGTCGTTTACCTTCACCACTTCCAGGCTGTAATCCTGATAGCTGGCGAAATTCGCTGCTGACCAGTCATCCTGTCTGACGGCACGAACAATTTTAGGCGCGACGCGCAGAATCGATTCGAACGTATTCACCAACCCGCGCGAGAACAGCGGATCGACAAAGCCCACTGCATGGCCTAAAAGGCAATAACGCTCCCCTACGCTTTCGCGGCTGGTGTAATTCAGACGAGGTGCAACGGTCCATTCGCGTACCCGTGCCGCGCTCTCAAAGTGACGGGCAACGGAGGGGTGCTCATCGAGAAAACGGGTAAACTCTTCTTCCGGATCGCCTGCGGGACCATGTTTATCAATATCGAACTGCAGGCCGACGCTGCATAAGGTATTGGTCGAATAGGGGTGGTTGTTGAACGGAATAATCCATAGCCATCCGCCTTCAAACATGTGGTGCAGCGTGCTCTGTGAGAGCGGGGTCGGCGAACCGGTCACGTCCGTTGAGGCGATGACGTCTTCATACAGTTTGACCCCTGTCATATGGGTGAACAACGAACGCGTACGGCTCTGCATCTCACGTGCACCCTCGCGCAGGCCAAACTTATCGGCAACCGGTGAACGATAGCCTGCTGCATCCACGACGTACCTGGCTTTTATCTGCTCTTTTCCCAGATCCAGCAGCATCCCGTCGCCGGTTTCTTCAATCGACTGGATGCGGGTTTGCTGGCGAATATCGGCCCCCAGACGTGCGGCCAGCGCCAGATAATAGGCATCAACATCCTGACGGAACAGATGCGCTTCCGGCGACAATACCGGTGTCGACACAACGTCCTGGGGATTATGCGCTTTATTCTTACCGTTCCATGCAAAGCTGAACGCCAGTTTAATACCGGCGCTCGACGTACCAATATTTTCCATCAGCGCGTGAATTTCCCCCGGCCACGCCAGCTCAGGAATATTGTACTGACGCGCCAGAATTTTCAACAGTACAGCACTTTCCGGCACCATCGATTCCCCGACGGCAAAGCGAGGATGGGTACCGGCGTCAATAATTACCACGTTTAATTTCTGTTTTGCCAGAATAGCGCCGAGCATGGTTCCTGCAATACCGCTCCCGATGATGGCCACATCATAATGACTTTGTTTCATTGCTTTACCCTTAATAATATTATTGAGTGACTAACTGAGTTGTTATTTCGATTTCATGTTCACGCGTGTGATCTGCCTGAATCAGAAAAAGATATGTTGCCTGTTGTGTTAACCATTCTCTCGCCAGAGACAGGGCAATTTCTTTGCCAGTGCGCTGCGGCATTGTCAGCACCATGGTGG
The DNA here is from genome assembly GCF_000798855.1 of Enterobacter sp. ZOR0014. NCBI lineage: Bacteria > Pseudomonadati > Pseudomonadota > Gammaproteobacteria > Enterobacterales > Enterobacteriaceae > Enterobacter > Enterobacter sp. ZOR0014. The sequence continues at coordinate 5,520 of NZ_JTLF01000302.1, forward strand.
GTCCCTGAAAGCGATAGCGCGTACAGCAAATGGAAATAGGTGCCCCAACATTGGCATTAATAAAATCGACCGGAGAGACGCGCGATTTTATTGCCATGTCATGAATAATTTTCTCACTGGTATTCACCGGGAATGCCGTGCCAAACTGAATAATCCCGACGCTTTCAAGATGATTATCCAGCAATGCCTGGTGCTGTTGATAAAGTTCATCGACAGTAAACAGCACATTTAAAGACAATGGGTCGGCTGTTTTTAGCCCCCGGCGCAAGGTCTCATCTAAATCTGACCAGATTAATGAGCGTGCGGTACTCGTAGAAACGATCTTCATTAGCTGCCCCACCTTTTACATTACGGTAAATATCAGGCAGGTGTTAAAACCACCAAACCCAATCGTCATGCTTAACCCGGTCTTTCCCGTTAAGGGCTGAGGCTGCGCGGCAGGTAAATTAAAACGCAGGCCATCAATCGGCTTTTTCAGTTCATACACCGGAGGGATCGTGCCCGCATTGAGGCTATGAATGAGCGCGATGGCTTCCAGCGCCCCTGTCGCCCCCAGCGTATGGCCAAAATTGCCCTTCGTCGCGAAGACCCAGGGACGATGTGTGAAAAACTGGTTATAGGCATTGCTTTCAACCCGATCGTTGGTCAGGGTACCCGAACCGTGCGCATTAATAAGCGCAATATCGCCAGGTTCAAGTCCCGCCTGCGTCAGGGCACGCTGCAATGCCAGGCGGATACCATTGCCTTGCTCATCCGGCGCGGTCAAGCCTGCCGCATCGTTAGACGCCCCAGCACCGACAAGCCTTGCCAGCACGCGTGGTGCAGAGCCGCCTTCTCGTTGCAGCACCAGAAAACCGGCCCCTTCTCCGAGAATGGTTCCTTCGTGTGTAGCATCGAACGATTTCAGGGTAGAAAGTGAGAGCGTGCCTAATGCGCTATGGGCCAGACGTTTTGAATCAGTAAGAATATCGGCGCCGCCGCACACGCACAGATCGGCTTGCCCCGTTGCAATTAAATGCGCCCCCAGAAGAAGAGCATCCGAGCCCGAGGAGCAGGCGGTAGAAAGGGCTATCCCTTCCATTCCCAGCGACTCCGCCACCTCGTTGACCCAGCCGTCGAGCGGCTCCCGGCAAAACGCCTCGCTGTCGAGGCGGAATCCCAGACTGGTTCCGACAATCAAAAAGCGTCGCTCCTCCGGCACAGGTTCTGCTGCACCCGAATCCTCTAGCGCCTGGCGGGCCGTGCGTTTCGTCAGAGCGATCAATTTTTCGCGCATTTCGGCAGGCCATTCACCCGGCAGCATGGCGGCCAGATCGGTACGCAAGCCTCGATCCGATGGCGCAGGCGCAATACCGGTTTGTTTTTCCAGTAAAGTCTGGAAAACATCCTCGATACGATCGCCAGACGCAGTTGTCCATCCCATGCCGACAACATTGGCGACATACGTTGTAGTAGTCATCATTTTTTCCTTTACCGCAAAATAGTACGGTAAGCTGGTTAAAGTGAATTAACGATATATCAGTGGAACGCGCGCAAAAATTCGTTTGAAGGTTTATCTTCAAGCGGAGAAGGAGAAAAATTATCTTTAATCTCGCCTGCCGTTAATTCTATCTTTCGTTGATAAGGTTCTTTTTGAAGCCAGCGTGGACTTTCAATAAAATCAAATGCGATGTCTGTCGCATCAAATCCTTCGAGCTCGGCAGGCTTAACCACTTTCCTTCTTTTACGGTCCAGAACCTGTGCATAAGCAGAAATATCAAAATATCGAATGCGTTCATCTTCCACCACTGCATTAATACAATGCCAGGGGCGGGGCAAATAAAGATAATTCACAAAAATATTCCGAAGAGAATACACTGGCTTGTTGATTATCTGGCTATACAGTATTGCCGAGACATCGGCCATTTCCGAACAGAAGCAGGGCAAGCGCTGTGTTTGACCCAGCATTTCACGAAGATAATCCTGAGGTGTCAGGTTACGTATGACCTCGTCGCGAAAATGCTCGTAACGTGAAATATAATAATCCCAATGCTCCTCAGGAAATTTGAGGCGAACGATGTCTGCCGGCCATGTTTCAAACACATCTGATTCCTGAAGGACATGGCACATTGTTTTTGGAACTTCACGTAGAATATCATCAAGGCTTGCCAGGTGATATTTTTCAATGACTGCCCGTGCCAGTTCCCGAAGTTCATCATTCATAACATCACCTTACTTATATTGTGTTAAAGAGGCCGCGCCACAATAAACAAAGTTTATATTACGTGGCCGTTCGTGGCGTTTGAGCTTTTTCAGCAGGCTGGCACTGTGCTGCTGGCAATTGGTTTCATTGATCACTGATTCATCGCAGGTCAAAACAATATCGAATCCCGCAATTTGATCCCCTTCATTGACAATTTGGGTCTTGCAGGTCATCACCCCTTTAATTTCCCGGCACAGCTGCTTAACGGCGCCGATATTGACTTTCTCATCCCTGATAACAATAAAATCACTGATTCTGCCTTTGAAAAACAGGAACCCATCAGCGTCCTGGAAGAAGATGTCTCCGGTGCGAAGCCAGCGTTTGCCATCAAGCTCAATGAACGTTTGTCGGTTACCGCGCCCAATGCGCTTGACGAGCAACGTATCAGAACTAATTAGCAACTCCCCCTGCCCGTCCTGGCCGTCTGCACCGGGCAGGATACGAACGTCCGTCTGGTCAATAGGACGTCCGGCTGACGCATAATATCCTCTCCCCAGCAGATGAGCCGGGCATGTCGACACCCGCGGTCCGGCCTCACTGATGCCATAAGTCAGATATAACTCAAGCCATGGCTGTCGGAGTAAAAAGGCTTCCACCTCATTCGGCGCAGCCAAATCGCCCCCAATCGTCAGTTTGTTTAACCCCGGCGGAAGCGTTGTTTCCCAGGCGTTCAACTGTCGCAGCAATACGGGCGTGAGCGAACTGAGGGTCACGCCGTATCGCTGTAAATCATCCAGATAATGGGGTACAGAAAACGGAGGTCCACTGATAACAATTTCGCAGCCCGTCTCCAGGGCAGCAATCATCTGGGCAACCAGCGCGGTGGAATAGCACATCGGCAAACTGATCAATACCCTGTCGCTGGCGCTCATGCCGATACTTTTGGCATGACGCAGCGCGTTACGCCGCAGCGAATCAAAATGATGGACACAGCCGCTGCTGAACGACGACGACGTGCCGGACGTGGCTATCACGACCTGCCCCGGCTGTGTCTGTACGGGTCCGCCATCACGGCATTTTCCCACCTGCCAACACCCGAGGGGTTCAGCTGCGCTTACGCCCAGCTCCTGCCATCGTCCTGGCTGAACCGGCGTACGCACCAGCGCCCCCGCCGCAAAGTCCTCAAGCATCTGCAGGATGCGTTCTGCTGGCGTGAGCGGCGGGATCAGCGCAGGCACAAAGCCACTGTTGAGGACGGCAAAGAACATATACATCAAGTCCGGGCAGTTCGGCATCGCTATCAGCACCACCCGACCGGGTTCCAGACTCTGCCGCTGCCAGTAATCGACATAGTATTGATAACTCTCTCCTTCAGTGCCGCTGGTCCCCACCGCAGACGTTGCCTGCACCGGAGAAAATAAACCGGCAGGCTCATAGGGAACAAATGCGGCACATTCTTCTGCTCGCGTTAACATTCTCAGGCTCCGAGCTTATTCATAATGAAACGCGAAAGGGTTTGGCACGAATAAAAATTCGCGGGCGAAAACTCTTTATCTTCAACTTTAATATTAAACTCTTCCTCACACTGGAAGCGTAATTCTACAAATCCAATAGAATCCATTCCTACCATTGAGGCGAGACCGGTCTCGTCAGCAATATCTTCGCGCTCGACATCCAGACCAATACGTTCAGCGATGATTTCTTTAATACGATCGACAATTACAGGCATATCCAGTTTCATAATTTTACCCTTTAATGTTTTCAAGTGTTTTATTTACTACAGCGGAAGATGATTCTTTATTTAACCAACGTAATATTGGCGGTGTGGTTGCCGTTACCACGAGCGCCACGATGACCATAATGGAGTAGACTCGTTGTGAAATAAGATGCAATTCGAGCCCGATAGACAGCACAACCAGCTCCATCAGACCACGCGTATTCATGAGCGCGCCAATCATGGAGGCTTCACGAAGGGAATATCCTGAAATACGCGCCCCGAGCAGAGCACCACTGAATTTGGTTATAAATGCCAGTAAGGTGAACCCAATTATCCAGGCAATGTCCTGCGTTGCCATACTGAAGTCGAAATGCGTTTTCAGACCGGCGCTGACAAACAACACGGGAAGTAAAAGATAGTGCATGAAACCGTTCATACTCGCATGCCATTGCTTCGCTAACCCGGGGATCCGCGCGAACATGCTGCCCGCCAGCAAGGCACCGAAACCACTGTGCAGGTGAAGATACTCCGCTCCCCACGCGCTGACCAAAATCCAAAAAATGATCGCCGGAAATCTCATCTCAGGCCTGTGCGCATACCGTATAAGCAGGGGGACCACGACTTTGCCGGTCACCAACCCATAAAGTACCAGGGCTGCCGTCACGACCGCCAAATACGACCACAGCGAATCAGATTTTCCTTCAACCGCGGCAAATACGCTGTCCAAAGCCAAAATCCCCCAGCCTGCCACATCGGTAAGAATGGCAGCGGTAATGACGGGAGGAATGATGGCCAGGTGAAGCATTTTTAAATCTTCAATGATTCGCACAATGACCGGCAGAGCGGATACCGCCAGCGCCGTTCCCATAAAGATATTAAATAAAAGACGATCGGTTTGTGGCGCCAGTTCGGCATGTACCGAATTTCCCGCTAACATGCCACCGATAAACGGCAGCAGCATGCCCAGGAACGCTATTTTCAATGCAGCGATAGTCTGCTTTCGACGGCCATGATTATGACCATGAAAATGCGACAACCCAATATCGAACATGAGCAGAATCATGCCCAGATTCGCCAGCTTATCTATGGTGGTCAGCGACTCCTGGCTAAATAAATACGTTTGAAATGAGAACAGAGACATTATCCCGGGAAAGAAAGTCGGTCCCAATAAAACGCCTGCAGCAATATGGCCAATAACCTGTGTTTGACCTATTTGCTCCATAAGTTTGCCGACGACATAGCAGGCAAAAACAATTACCGAAAGCTGAATAATAAACATGGGTATCCCCGCCAATGCTAGCGTTGAGTTTATTGATATTAAAAGTGTTTAGTTCGAAACGTGGGCGACGCTGTTCTCGTTAAAATACCCCATCGCGGTGGTTATCATCGCTATCATCACCATAACGAGGCTCAGCAAACAGATGCCCTGCCAGTCCCACCTTTCATAAACCCACGGACCGGTAACGGATCCGGCTGCGCCCAATGCATAATAAAAGAACATATAAAGCGCATAGAGGCTGCTTCTTTTATCCGGATGTAATCCGAGAACCCGCGTCTGGTTAGCCACCTGCGCGGCAAAACACCCTAAATCGAATAATATAATGCCCAGCGTAATTCCCGGTAAGGACGCAGGAAAAAGAAATAGTATGGCTATTCCCGCAACCACAAATACCATTCCGCCAAAAATCACGCTGCGACACCCGAAGCGGTCAGCTAGTTTCCCCGCATAGTTCGCCAGTACAAGACCGACGATACCCGCCAGGCCAAATAATCCGGCTGTTCCCGCTGGCAGATGGAGTGGCGGTCTTTGCAGATGAAGCATGATGGTCACCCATAACAGGCTAAAGACGAAAAACCATGCCCCTCCGGTGACGGCAGATTCAATAAGCCGCACGTTACGCAGCAAGCCCGGCAATTGCACCATGACGCTCAGATACCCCGTCTCCCTTGCGGGTTTAACATCAGGCAGGCATCTGATGGCCAGTAGCGCCATGGAGGCCATAACGGCTGCGACGATGGCCAGCATCCCTCGCCAGCCAAGCGCATCGGCCAGACTGCCGCCCACGAGCCTCGCGAGCAAAATTCCTGCCGAAATGCCCATGGTGATCAGTCCGACCGTAGCGCCTTTTGGCGTAATGTGAAATCCAAGCGCATTCAGTTGCACTGCGCTTGTCGCCATGGCGCCTGTCACCATTCCCGCGCTAAAAAGGAGCAACGGCTGACGGGTCAGGGAAGCGGCGAAGAGCGCAAGTGAGAGGAGAATAAACTGAGAAATAATCAGTTTCTTACGGTTAACGCTGTCTCCAAGCGGAACAAGAAACAGTATTCCCAGCATATAACCTATTTGCATGCTCGCCGCAATGAAGCCGGTATAAAACAGAGGCAACTGCAAAGATGCCGCGATAGCGGGCAATACGGGCTGAAGAATATAGTTATTTGCCATAGCCGTACCCGCCGCGATGCTGGCGAACCAGATAAATAACGGCGAAACCGGATTTTCTTGCGCGATATCACTCATTAATCGCCCCCTGTCTTTTTTTTGCCACAATATCAATTGCTACTTTCATTTTTTTCTCGGGAAACGGTAAGACATGCAATAACGTAAATGCAGGTCGGGAATCACGGAAATAGTGCCCATGGATACGCGCTACCTGCTGCCATTCTTCAATTTCAGTCAGATACAGCCTGCTTTGTATTACATCGTCTATTGCATAACCACTGGATTCAAGTATCCCCTTGATCTTATTCAGAACGCATTCCGTTTGCAGTGAGATATCATCAGATTCAATCTCACCACAAGAATTAAGAGGTCCCGTTTTCGAAATATATAGCCAACCGTCTGTTTCTACCGCTCGCGAGAAACCGAAAGCCTCCTCCCAGCTGCTGCCAGAAGTAATAAGTCTTTTTGATTCCACAATGTCATGCCTTTCATCACAAGGTGAAACAAACATATTACAACCCAATCAAATTTGTCCAGAAAAAATAACAAAAAATTGACCTGAAATTTAGCAGGTAATTAAGTAAGCATTTCCTGGATAAGCTGTAAGCACAGCTAACCAATCAATATCTAAATTAATAAAATTAAATGATAAATAAGGCAAAAAATTTCCCGCAGATAACGGCAATTAAATGAGCTGAGTATTAAAATAATGACTCCTTTATTTAACCGCGAGTTTTTAC
>NZ_JTLF01000099.1:0-202 GCF_000798855.1 Enterobacter sp. ZOR0014
TCTTCATTGAGAAGTATTAAGTTCGCTTCAATAACTCCAGTTTCTGTCATTTCGGTAGGAATTACTAAAATAAACTCTCCCTTAGTTAAGTTTTCAGGAGGAATCATAACAAAACCTGAATTACTGCTATTAGTATATTGATATGTAAGTTTTAATGAATGGCCAGTCAAATCAATTTCGCCTCCATTATCAAGTAATGTTC
>NZ_JTLF01000014.1:0-330 GCF_000798855.1 Enterobacter sp. ZOR0014
TAATAATAAATAAAGATAATATAATCATTTGCTTCTCCCCTTGTCTTATAGCAGTAGTAGGAATCGAACCTACGTTTACCATTAGACTATACTGCTAACTATGACTAACTATCAGTAGCTGGCATCTTATTATAGAGCAGTAGGGAATCGAACCCTACACCACGTTAGTACACCTTATTACTCTAACCAGCTGTCACTTAGTTATGCCTGTGACACTTTAATACACTAGGACTTTCGTTAGCTGATATAACCGTGCACCAGTTATCTGTATAGTTGTGCCATAGCTTAACACTTCGTCTATGGACTATACACCACTCATCAGGAATGTTC
>NZ_JTLF01000372.1:0-243 GCF_000798855.1 Enterobacter sp. ZOR0014
AATTTATTTATTTGGTCGCAAAAATCAGTCCTATGTTCGACGGTTTGGTTAAACTTATGAAAAAGAACGGTGTAAGTGTTCCAGAAGTAGAAGAAGAACAAACGGAGGATAAAAAAGAATGAATATAACTAATGCTGGTGTACGTGGTTATAACCCTACTGGGGTTGTAATTCACAATGACGCTGGTTCGAATGGTGCTAACGCTGGCTTCTACAACAACTGGTTACCTAATCATAACCCTGA
>NZ_JTLF01000039.1:0-315 GCF_000798855.1 Enterobacter sp. ZOR0014
GAACATTGGCGATAATACCACTCCTTAAAGTTGGTAACCGAACCTACACCATATAAAATGCCAAGAATAATCAAGGCAATATTAATTACAATCATTCATTCTCCTGACTTTCTACATAGAGTAAGATACAGAACGCGTCTGCCATGTCGTCGTTGATATCATTATCAGGTACTATGTTATAGCTCTTGAGTATCTCAATGCTTTGTACTTTTCGCAATGCACTCTTACCTTTAATTAGATGATACCCACACCATTTACTGTTTGGTACATCAACATAGCCAATGTTATGACGGTTACGCATGACACCCAAGAATG
>NZ_JTLF01000121.1:0-10129 GCF_000798855.1 Enterobacter sp. ZOR0014
AATGCTTCGCGGCTTTATACCATTCGCGCGTATCAGGCGTATCGTGATTCGAAATTAACACCGGAATTCTTTTGCTGACCAGCTTTTCCGCCATCTCCGCCAGACGCGCCTGTTCGGCCGGGCTGAAGCTGTTGGTATGGTAGGCGGTGAAATTCGCCGTCGCCGACAGCGGGGCGTACGGAGGGTCACAGTAAACCACCGAATTTACGCCCGCCAGTTCCATACACTCCTCATAGGAGAGACAGTGGAACTCTGCATTCTGCGCTTTTGCAGCAAAGTGATATAACTCGTCCTGCGGGAAGTACGGGCGCTTATAACGACCAAACGGCACGTTGAATTCACCACGCAGATTATACCGGCACAGGCCGTTGTAACCATGACGGTTGAGATAGAGGAACAACAGAGCGCGGCGGAACGGATCCTGGCTCTGATTAAACTCCGTGCGGAACCGATAGTAGACGTCAGGGTTGTTGTTCTCAGGCGTAAACAGCTTACGCGCCTCTTCTACATACTCATCGGTACGCAGTTTGACGATGTTATAGAGGCTGATAAGGTCGCTGTTGATATCCGCGAGGATATAACGAGAAAAATCGGTGTTCAGGAACACCGATCCTGCACCCACGAAGGGCTCGATAAGACACTCGCCTTTTGGCAGGTGCTTTTTAATATCATCAAGCAGGGGGTATTTCCCCCCTGCCCATTTCAGAAAAGCGCGATTTTTTTTCATGCTGACTAACTGATTACACCTTCTCCGGCTGTGGAGAAAGCTCCGACAGCATCCTGCGCTTTAAACATTACTTCAGATCGGCCTGAACCTGATGAATCGGCTTCGCCCATGGGTTTTTAGCCTGAACATCTGCAGGCAGCGACGCCACGGCACGTTTCGCTTCATCTTTGGATGCATAAACCCCGCTAACCAACACATACCACGGTTGACCGTTTCGGGTCGTCTGATAAACCACGTAGTTTTTCAGATTTGATTTCTTCGCCCAACCGTTGAGGTTGTCATAGTTAGACGAACTGCTCAACTGCAGCGTGTAGTTGCTGGATGGCGCAGATTTCAGCGAGCTGACGTTGCCTGCGGTTTTGCCTGCTGTCGTGCTGGAAGCCGTCGCGGCAGGCGCAGTGGTGGCCGCCGGTGCCGTTGTGGTCGCCGTCGCTTTCGGTGCAGTCTGCGTGACTGGCGCTTTGGCCGGCTCGTTCACGGCAGCTGTAGCCGTGTGTTTCGGCTGTGTCGGTGCGGCTTTCACTTCAGGCGCTTTGACTACGGCCTGAGGTTTGGTTTCACGCTTAGGCTCAATCACCGCCTGCTTACGTTCAGGACGTGTCGCCGTTTGCGTCTGACGCGGCTTGGTTTCCGTCGCCGCAGTTTGCGGCTGAGCGTTACCACCGCGAATCGGCGCAACGGTTGCAGGTTCAGTTGGCAGCGTAGAGTTCACCACAACGTTATCAACCTGCTGCTGGTTCTGTGGCTGCGTCAGTGCATTGTTCAGGTCTCCCTGAACTTCTACACGCTGCTGGCCTTCAGGCGTAACGGGAGCCTGGCCCTGAGCTGGGGTTGATGACACAGGCGGCAGGGAAACATCCTGCGGCGTCGTGGTGTTGCTGGCAGTCTGCTCAGCGGAAGTGGTGCCCGGCGCTGGCTGCGCACCGTTCGCCTGATCCGTCGCATCGTTACCGGAAAGATTAATGCTCTTCTCAGTAGAAGCCGTCTGCTCGGTTGAGTTAGTTGACGGTGCTTTCAGCGCGGAGCCAATGCCAACAATCAGCAGCACAAGCACCAAAACGCCAAGGCCCATCATAATATACTGGCGGGAAGCCGGTTTCTGCGCAGCGGCTTTTTTACGTTTACGCGGGCGACGCTCTACAGGCTGTTCGTCCATTGAATCTTCTTCGGACTCATAATCCTCTTCTTCTCGCTCATCACGCGCGTTGCGGCTACGCGAAGGGCGACGATCGTCTGCATCCAGTTCAACATCGTCAAAGTTGATCTGCGGCTCGTTATCACGTTCTGAAGATTGACGAGAACGACCAGTACGACGATCGCTGGGATCGGGTTTCAGCTCGTCTTCTGGTTTGAATTCATCCATTTAACACCCCACTCAAAGGCTTATGCCTACGTCTTTGCATTTCGCCTGAAGCTAAACGACCACCGGTAAAAGTGGCCTGACCTTTCTAGTTGTTACGCCTGCTGACAATCAGCGATAGCGCCAAGAACGACATCGTGCGACACTCCGCCGCGCACTTCACTCTTCCCTATTGCAAGCGGGAGTACAAGACGCATCTCACCTGCCAATACTTTTTTATCGCGCATCATGTGGGGTAAATACGCTTGCGCCGACATCTCCTGCGGCCCGGTTACCGGCAAACCTGCACGTTCAAGCAGCGCAATGATACGTGCCGTCTCTTCCGGTTGAAACTGACCCAGACGTTCAGAGGTGCGGGCTGCCATGACCATTCCGGCTGCGACGGCTTCACCGTGCAACCAGTTGCCGTAACCCATTTCGGCTTCAATGGCGTGACCAAACGTATGCCCAAGATTCAGTAAAGCACGTAAGCCGGTTTCACGCTCGTCTGCGGCGACAACTTCTGCTTTCAGTTCACAACAACGACGAATGCAGTATGCCAGTTTTGCTTCATCCAGGCGCAACAACGCATCCATATTCTCTTCCAGCCAGTTAAAGAACTCGCCATCCAGAATAATGCCGTATTTGATCACTTCAGCCAGACCCGAAGCCAGCTCGCGCGTCGGCAGGGTTTTCAGACAGTCGAGATCCACCACGACCGATGCGGGTTGGTAGAACGCGCCAATCATGTTTTTGCCGAGCGGATGGTTGACTGCGGTTTTGCCGCCGACAGAGGAGTCGACCTGTGACAGCAACGTGGTCGGGATTTGAATAAAACGAACGCCACGTTGATAGCTTGCGGCCGCAAAGCCGGTCAGATCGCCCACAACACCGCCGCCCAGGGCAAGCAGTGTTGTATCGCGACCATGCGGTTTTTGCAGCAATGCGGTAAAGACGGTATCCAGTACCGTCAGGCTTTTATACTGCTCGCCATCGGGCAGAATCACACTGTCGACTTTAACGCCTGCCTGCTCAAGCAGGTGGCGTACGCGGTCGAGATAAAGCGGAGCCAGCGTCTCATTGGTGACCAGCATCGCCTGATCACCCGCTTTTAGTGGTAAAAAGGAAGCTGGGTCGTTAAACAAACCAGCCGCGATGGTGATAGGGTAACTACGTTCCCCGAGAGTAACTGTAATCCTCTCCATGACGCGACATCCACCTTTAATGCTTTACCCGCAGGCGAGTGTATATAAAGCCAGAATCAGTTGCTTTCCAGCATATGAATAATCTGGTTTGCAACCACTTTAGCGCTCTGATCGTCAGTGCGAATGGTCACATCGGCAATCTCTTCGTACAGCGGATTGCGTTCATCGGCCAACGCTTCCAGAACTTCGCGAGGTGGCGTTTCAACCTGCAGCAACGGGCGCTTTTTATCGCGCTGCGTACGTGCCAGCTGTTTCTCAATGGTCGTCTCAAGATAGACCACTACGCCACGGGCGGAGAGACGGTTGCGGGTTTCGCGAGATTTCACAGAGCCGCCGCCTGTTGCCAGTACGATGCCCTGTTTTTCCGTGAGTTCGTTGATCACTTTTTCTTCTCGGTCACGGAAACCTTCTTCGCCTTCTACATCGAAAACCCAGCCCACATCAGCTCCGGTTCGTTTCTCAATCTCTTGATCAGAATCGTAAAATTCCATATTGAGTTGTTGAGCTAACTGACGCCCAATAGTGCTTTTGCCGGCACCCATAGGCCCAACCAGAAAGATATTGCGTTTCTCTGCCATTTTATCGGTACTACTAAGACTATTCGTTAATGGTAATCCCCGCTTCGCAGACACCCGGCGTAGCAGGACATGAACTGAAACCTCATATGCAATAGAGCGAGAGTCAGACTAAAAATTATCTCAATACTCCGGCTTGTTTGGCAACTGATTAAATCACCACGCCGGTCGCATAAGGTAATAAGACGTAAGTCCAACTCAAATCGGTACTCCTTGTATGCTAATTCATGCCCCACGTCAAACATCTGCAACAAACTGAATGCAAAATCATTGCGGGGATCGTTACCCGTCAGTGAATAGCCACCAGACGTGGTGTAATAAACACCACTAACTCACGCCGTTCATTGTCTTTTCCATCATGGCGAAAAAGTTGTCCCAGCCAGGGGATGCGGCTAAGCCCGGGTACGCCGTCACTGCCGGTTTTATTCTTTTGCGAGAAAATCCCGCCCAGCGCCAGCGTTTCTCCACTTTTGACCTCCACCTGGGTTTCTATCTCCTGCTTGTCGATGGCCAGCGTTTCACCGTCAGCCTGCTGCAACACCTGTCCCGGCATGTTTTCACTGATGTGTAACTTCAGTCGCACGCGTCCACCGGGCAATACCACCGGCGTGACCTCCATTCCGAGTACTGCCTCTTTAAACTCCACCGAGGTCGCGCCGCTTTCGCCGCTGGAGACCTGATACGGGATCTCACTGCCCTGCTTGATGCTTGCCGGTTGCATATGCGAGGCCAGCAGCCGGGGGCTGGCGATGATATCGACCTGCTGTTTTTGTTCCAGCGCAGATAACTCCAGATCCAGCAGCCTGCCGTTAATCCGCCCGATGTTAAACCCCACATGGCTGGTTGCGCTGGCCACGGACAGATCGCTGCCAAGCGTCGTAATCTGTCCAACCCTGCCCGCCTCGGTAGCGTCAGCGAGATTCCATTTCACGCCCAGCTCACGGAGGCTTTTTTCATTAATGGTGACAATGTGCGCCGCCAGCTCAACCTGCTCGACGGGAATATCCATCTGCAACGCCCACTGCTGCAGCGCTTCCAGCGCGGCAGCGTTATCTCTGACCAGCAGGCGGTTGGTACGTTTGTCGACCGATACACTCCCCTTTGGACTCAGAAGCTTTTCCGCGGCTTTTTGCAGTTCCCCGGCGTCCGCATATGAAAAAGGGAGGCTTTGGGAGATCAGCGGTGCATCAAGCTGTCGACGCGCCCGCTCCTGCTCTAAACGTTCCCGCCGATCGCGCAGCCATGCCGGGGTATGAACATAAAAAATACTGCGCTCCTCGTGCAAAACGAGCCCGGCGCTGGCAACGACCGTCTGCAATGCTTGCCGCCAGGGGACGCCCGTCAGATTAAGCGAGAGCGTGCCGCTGACATCGGGCGATATCACCAGATTACGGTTCTCCTGCGTAACCAGTGCCTGGAGCACTTGGGCCACAGGAACATCATCCACCACCAGCGTGACCGGCTTTGGCGCGGCGGCCCACAGCGGGTGGCTGAACGCCAGCAGCAACAGCACTATCCTTAACGTCATTTGTATCCTTTCCTTCTCGTTGCCACGTCCATTGCCCGGGTTCACATGTCTCCCCCACGGCAATGACCAGTTCCGTTTCATTGATGGCGGTTATCTGCCAGCCCGCCGAAAAACGATCGTGCATTTTCATACGATGCCAGCGCTGTTGCCCGTCCTGCAAAATAGCCAGTCGCTGCTGTCCGGCTACCATTCCGCGGTAGTGCCACTGCGCCAGCTCGCCCGTAGCGCAAGGGTCATCCGGCGGACGAAACGGATCGCGCATGCCGGTCAATAACAGCACGGAACAAACCAGCAGGCCCTTCGCGCTATTTCGCATGTTCCAGCTCCAGCCGCAGGCGTAACACCGTACTTTGGGGCGAAATCGTAAAAGCAGCGACCTGCACATCCCGCTGTGCCAGCCGGGAAAAGAGTGCGGGGATCGCCTGCCACGCCGATTCCAGCGCCAGTTCGCCGCCGTTTTGCAACGGCTTCCAGTGCAGGAGCGTTGTTCCTTCACCCTGAAAATCGAGCGGCGAAAATGGCATCATCTCCCGTGCCGTCTGGGTTTCCGGACGAAGCGTTGTCTTACTGGCGGAAGGCCACAGCGACGCGTTAGTCCGCACCTCCTGGACCAGCTGCTGCTGTCGCTCTGTACACTCCCTCTCAACTGGCCGAAGCACCGTGCTCCATGCTGCCAGTCCCACAAGGAAAATCCCCAGACACATGCAGATCAGCCGACACCAGGGGCGGCTATCACACCAGCGTTCTAACAATGTCTCCACGCGCTACCCCTCGCTTTTCAGGTACAGCGTGAACATCCAGCGCCCCTGGCTATCCTGCCGAAGCTCCCCTTCAGGCCCGGGCATAAAGCCGGCGAGTTGTCCCACCCCGTTGCGCAGCGCAGAGAGAGCCGGAAGGGTGGAGGCATACCCGATCATCATCAGCGCGGGAGGCTGATAACGCAGCTCTGTCAGCCAGACCTGTGGGGGCATGGCGCGGGAAAGTGATTCCAGCACCGGTTGCCATGCGTGTCGTTGCAGCGTGCCCGCAGGCTTCTGCGTCACGGTGGTCAGTTTCTGGCGAGACATAAGGCCACGCTGCACGGACTGGGTTCCCACAAGCTGACTTTGCAGCGCGCGCAGCGTTACCTGATGATTCATTCGCAGACTGAAAACGATCATGAGGATCAGCAGCGACGTGCTGATAAACATGCCGCCCCAGAAACGCAGGCATCGCGCGCGACGCTGCTGACGCCAGGGCAGGAAATTGGTGACGTTCATTCAGGCTCCTCACTCATAGCCAGTGCCAGCGCGACGGTAAAGTCAGCGCCGCATTCGGGGAGAGGAGCATGGCAGCGTTGCAGGGTTTCCCATGGCGTCCGTTGGGTATCAAATAGCGCGATGTCGTTCGGGTTGAGGGCCAGCAGCGCCGCCAGCTCAGTGACGTTTTCTGCTTCAGTGGTGTATCGACGTCCCCACTGGTGGCGCATGGCCCACAGCCATTGATGCTGATCCCGCCAGGCGACGCACGGCGTCGGTGCTACCGCAGGGAGCAGGTTCGCCAGCGCGCTGGCATCCGGGGTGATGGTCGCCAGCCGCAAATGTAGTGTTTTCGCCAGCGCCAGCAGCGTTTCAACCTCCTTGTTTTGTGCGGCAGTGACGTGATACGTATTGCTGAACGTATCCTGGGTGTAATCGAAACAGAGGGTATCTGCGGACATCTCCAGTTCGCGCGAGAGCGACGCGCCCAGCCATGAGAGCTGTTCGCTGTCGCGCAGCGCAACCGCCGGGCGGGGAAGCGACCTTTGCAGAGTGCGCGCGGCTGGGAATGAGAGATAGACCCGGTGATAATGCGGCAGCGTCTTTCGCCAGTCGCGCAACGCATCAACCAGCTGTTCCGGCTGGCAAATTTTGCCGTCACGAATCGTGCCTTCAGCAAGAGTGAATGCCCACCAGCGGCGTAAACACCAGCCGCCTCTCTCCCGGGCCAGCGCCGCAATCAGCACCCTATCCTGTTGAATATGAACGCCCGTTTGCCATGTTTTGAAAGCCATGCTTCACGATCTCCTTATCGCCCGTCGCCGTGACGGCTATATCAATGAATCAGGCTTGCCTTTATACTACCGCGCGATTGTTTAGAAACTGCCCAAGTGAAACCAAATGGGAAATCTCCGGTGAAGTTCGTAAAGTATTTATTCATCCTTGCAGTCTGTTGCATTCTGCTGGGAGCAGGCTCGATTTACGGTTTGTACAAATATATTGAGCCACAGCTACCTGATGTCGCCACGCTTCGCGATGTGCGGCTCCAGATCCCGATGCAAGTCTATAGCGCCGATGGCGAATTGATGGCGCAGTATGGCGAGAAGCGTCGTATCCCGCTGACCTTAAACCAAATTCCGCCCGTAATGGTGAAAGCCTTTATCGCCACCGAGGACAGCCGTTTTTACGAGCACCACGGTGTCGATCCGGTGGGGATTTTCCGCGCCGCGAGCATTGCGTTGTTCTCTGGTCATGCCTCCCAGGGGGCAAGTACCATTACGCAGCAGCTGGCGCGTAACTTCTTCCTCAGCCCTGAAAAAACGCTGATACGTAAGATCAAAGAGGTGTTCCTGGCGATCCGTATTGAGCAGTTGCTGAGCAAGGACGAAATCCTTGAGCTGTACCTCAATAAAATCTACCTGGGCTACCGTGCTTATGGCGTGGGGGCTGCGGCACAGGTGTATTTCGGTAAACCGGTGGATCAACTCACCTTAAGCGAAATGGCCACCATCGCCGGTCTGCCTAAAGCGCCTTCTACGTTTAACCCGCTCTATTCGCTCGATCGCGCCACCTCGCGTCGTAACGTCGTCCTGTCACGTATGCTGAGCGAGGGCTATATCAGCCAGAGCGAGTACGACCAGGCGCGCAACGATGTCATTGACGCCAACTACCACGCCCCTGAGATCGCCTTCTCTGCGCCTTACCTGACCGAAATGGTGCGCCAGGAGATGGTGAGCCGTTATGGCGACAAGGCCTATGAAGATGGCTATCGCGTGTACACCACCGTCACTCGCAAAGTGCAGCAGGCGGCTCAGGAGGCGGTGCGCAACAACGTGATGGACTACGACATGCGTCACGGCTATCGCGGCCCGTCAAACGTGCTCTGGAAAGTGGGTGAAAGCGCGTGGGACAGCAAAAAAATCACCAGCACGCTGAGGGCGCTGCCAACCTATGGCCCGCTCCTCCCAGCTGTCGTGACGCAGGCCAATCCTCAGGAAGCCGTTGCGACTCTGGCGGATGGCACTTCCGTCTCCCTGCGTATGGACGGGATGCGTTGGGCACGACCTTACCGTTCGGACACTCTGCAAGGGCCAACCCCGCGTAAAGTCACCGACGTGGTACAGACCGGACAGCAAATCTGGGTGCGTAAGGTGGGCGATGCCTGGTGGCTGGCGCAGGTCCCTGACGTCAACTCGGCCCTGGTCTCGATCAACCCACAGAATGGTGCGGTCATGGCGCTGGTTGGCGGGTTCGATTTCAACCAGAGCAAGTTCAACCGCGCGACTCAGGCACTGCGTCAGGTTGGCTCCAACATCAAGCCGTTCCTCTACACCGCGGCGATGGATAAGGGCTTAACCCTTGCCAGCATCCTTAACGACGTGCCTATCTCCCGCTGGGACGCTGGTGCCGGTTCCGACTGGCAGCCGAAAAACTCGCCTGCGGAATATGCCGGCCCTATTCGTCTTCGTCAGGGTCTGGGACAGTCGAAAAACGTGGTGATGGTACGTGCCATGCGCGCGATGGGCGTTGACTATGCGGCAGAGTATCTGCAGCGTTTCGGCTTCCCGGCGCAGAACATCGTTCGCACCGAGTCGCTGGCGTTAGGCTCCGCTTCCTTTACCCCGCTTCAGGTCGCACGTGGATACTCGGTGATGGCCAACGGTGGCTTCCTGGTTGACCCGTTCTTCATCAGTAAAATCGAGAACGATCAGGGCGGCGTGCTGTTTGAGGCAAAACCGAAAATTGCCTGCCCTGAGTGTGATATCCCGGTCATTTACGGCAATACACCGAAATCCGAGGTGCTTGAAAACAAGGACATGGAAGACCCTGCCGTGTCTCAGGAGCAGCCGAATATCGTTGTACCGCAGCCACAGCTGGAGCAGGCTAACCAGTCGCTGGTTGCACAGACCGGCGCGCAGGAGTATGCCCCGCATGTGATCAACACGCCGCTGTCGTTCCTGATCAAGAGCGCGCTGAACACCAACATCTTCGGTGAACCAGGCTGGCAGGGTACCGGCTGGCGTGCGGGACGCGATTTACAGCGCCATGATATCGGCGGTAAAACGGGTACCACCAACAGCTCGAAAGATGCGTGGTTCTCCGGCTACGGTCCGGGCGTAGTGACCTCGGTGTGGATCGGTTTCGACGATCATCGCCGTGACTTAGGTCGTACCACGGCATCCGGCGCGATTAAAGATCAGATTTCCGGCTACGAAGGCGGCGCGAAAAGCGCGCAACCGGCGTGGGATGCGTACATGAAATCCGTTCTTGAAGGCGTACCAGAGCAGCCATTGACGCCACCGCCGGGTGTGGTCACGGTCAATATCGACCGTAGCACCGGACAGCTCGCTAATGGCGGTAATAGCCGCGCCGAGTATTTCATCGAAGGCACGCAGCCAACCACGCAGGCGGTGCATGAGGTGGGTACAGAGATTATTGATAACGGCGAAACGCACGAGCTGTTCTAAGCATAAAAATGCCCGGTAAAAACCGGGCAAAGAATCCCAGGCCGGGTAAG
>NZ_JTLF01000163.1:0-258 GCF_000798855.1 Enterobacter sp. ZOR0014
GTATTCATTTAATCATCTTTTATCGAATACCGGAAGAGACTCGTGCGTTTTTTGTAAAAAATTTGGTCTGTTTCGTCTGATGGAAGTTGGGTTGACAGGTGGGGTCAACTATCAATATACTAAACGCCGATTTTACGTCCCGTCTTCGGTACCAAATCCCAGCATTATTTGCAAATTCTGTCCAAAACGCGTAGAATTTGCCACGTTTCAGGCGCGGGGTGGAGCAGCCTGGTAGCTCGTCGGGCTCATAACCCGAAG
>NZ_JTLF01000363.1:0-461 GCF_000798855.1 Enterobacter sp. ZOR0014
GACTAGAAATTCAGCACGTCCAAGCCATACTTTGAAAAGTTCGTCATTATGCCATTCTGCTTTTACCATTTCATCTAATGCACGATATAACCAACCGTACACTTCAGCGTGTAAAATAATAGCTTTGTTCTTGTAGTCGTTCATTGAGTTCATTTTTTGCTCTCTCTATTAATTTAAAGTCATCACTGTATAAAACAGGTTTTGAATATTGTTCATTCATGTTAAACCTTGAATAATAGTCATAGAAGTATTCATTTACTTTTTCATGGTAATAAACAACGTATTTTTTATCACTCATTTTCTGTTACTTTTCCTTTCTCTTTAGCTAAGTCTAAGAAAGCCTGTGCCGATTCTTTCGTCGTTTCGATTGGAGTTTCAGCCTTTACTTTTTCCACTAGTTCGCTATCTGGTTCTTTTTTTGATTTATTGACGCAAGTGAATACTGAATCAACGTAATGTTC
>NZ_JTLF01000260.1:0-354 GCF_000798855.1 Enterobacter sp. ZOR0014
CGCCTTTCTCTTGATTTTAAGCTCTGCCTTACTTAAATTAACTAGCTCCATTTGACCTTTTTCAATTATACGAGTTCTGTATCGCTCAAAGTTCATTACAGGGAATAAGTTTAGTACAGTTGTACCCTTCCAGCCTTGATAAAATTCGTCATTTACATCTGTATTAATTAAAATATAATCTTGTACCTGTTCCGTCTTAAACACAATTGCAGTATATTCGTTTCCAACATCGTCTAAAAATCTAACTCCAGCAGGTGTTTTAGGAAGTTTCGGATATAATACCCCCATAAAACTAAATATTTTTTCTTTTATTTCCCAACGGCTTAAACGGCCTATGTCACTTTCCCCATGTTC
>NZ_JTLF01000299.1:0-298 GCF_000798855.1 Enterobacter sp. ZOR0014
TTATTTATTCAGGGGAGTGGTGGTTTTACTATTAATTAAATGGATTGTAATATTGAACTTTGTCGTTCTCGGTAACACCCGCACAAATGCATGGCACTAAAATAGGCCACTACCGCCGGTATCATCAGTAATGGCATACTTCTGGTACAGGATCAGGACCGTGTGCTTTGCCATTGTTCCGGCTATAAGGTGATTGCAGGCTCTGTTTATTTTACTGGCTAAAGAGACATTTTTATTCGTAGGCCTAATTAGAAAAGGACGTGAATATGGCATGCCAGGGATTATGCACAACGAAAGG
>NZ_JTLF01000077.1:0-7530 GCF_000798855.1 Enterobacter sp. ZOR0014
CCCGTACCGTAAGGTGCGGGGTTTTTTGCTTTTGGTTTTCCTCTCCCGCAGGAAGAGGGCATCAAACCGCACTCCACGTCACAATAAACTCCGCTATCCCATCCACATCATTTAAATCCAACTGCGGAACCTCAAGCGGCAATACAACATCACCGGCCACCGCAATCACATGCTCATCAAGCGTTAACTCGCTAACATCGTGCCCGGCATCGCTTCGGAACAGCAGGATCTTAGGTACAGCCTCATGCTTAAACCCCTCGACCAGCACCAGATCCAGGCTGGAATGATCCATCCGGCTGACCAGATAAGCCAAATCCAGCAGTGCCTCATCTGGCGTTTCTGTCATTAATGCCCAGCGCTGATTGCTTGCCACGATTGTCTGCGCGGCACCCGCTTTACGCAGCTCATAGCTGTCTTTTCCCGGTTTATCGACATCCATGTTATGGTGCGTATGCTTAATCAATCCGGGGCGAATACCTTTCGCACACAGTGCGGGTATCAGTTTCTTCAGCAGCGTGGTTTTCCCTGTGCCGCTCCATGCGGAAATAGCTAAAACGGGGATCATCTCTTCTCCTGCATCCTCTGCAAATCTTCACTCGTATTCACGTTCACAAAAGCCGATTTGAAATCGCTAAAATCAACAGGATGGCCGCCAGACTGGCGCATAAACACCATCACTCTGCGTTCTCCCGCCGCCAGATACGCCTCCAGAGAAGACACTAGCGAGCGGTGCATTAAGGCAATAGCAGGATGGTCGCGCTCGCCGTCATGTACCCAAACCACGGATGCTGTGCCACGAAGCTGAACCAGACGCTCAACGAGACAGGATGGAATAAAAGGGGTATCGCAGGGACAGAACAGAAACCACTCACCGTTAGACTGCTGCATCACTGAGAGCATACCGGCCAGCGGCCCCGGGTAATCCTCAATATTATCCTGATACACGGCATACCCGCTGTGCTGATACGTGTCGATATGCCTGTTAGCACTGATGGCCAGGGTTGTCACCTGGCCGGCGAGCGTATCAGCGACACATTGCCATAAGGGTTTGCCATTCAGGAGCTGGAGCCCCTTATCTTTCCCTCCCATCCGCGTTGCTCTGCCACCTGCCAGAACGACCCCAATGATTTCCTGGCTAAGATTCACGATTATCGCCTCTTTTATTGTGGGATTGACCCTGCTAACGTGTCACTCTAAATGAAAGGAGCACCACCATGAAATGTAAACGTCTGAATGAAGTTATTGAACTCCTCCAGCCAGCCTGGCAAAAAGAGCCAGAGCTTAATCTGATGCAATTCTTGCAGAAACTGGCAAAAGAGTCAGGTTTTGACGGCGAACTGGCAGACCTTTCTGACGACATCCTGATCTACCACCTCAAAATGCGCGATTCTGCCAAAGATGCTGTTATTCCTGGTATTCAGAAGGATTATGAGGAAGATTTTAAAACGGCGCTGCTGCGCGCCCGTGGCGTAATTAAAGAGTAAAAGCTTGTAAGCGGAGCCACCGAAATCGCCACAAGATGATATCCTGAATCATTCGTATAATTTCCGGATGATCGGATGAACGACCAGGCTTTTACTTTCCAGACATTACACCCGGATACCATTATGGATGCCCTGTTTGAACAGGGCATTCGTGTGGATTCGGGGTTAACGCCTTTAAATAGCTACGAAAACCGTGTCTATCAATTTCAGGATGAGGATCGTCAGCGCTTTGTCGTGAAGTTCTATCGGCCTGAACGTTGGACCGCAGAACAAATTCAGGAAGAGCATCAGTTTGCTCACGATCTGCTGGATGACGATGTCCCGGTTGCCGCACCGATAAAATTCAACAACCAAACGCTGCTGACGCATGAAGGCTTTTATTACGCTGTATTCCCAAGCCTGGGTGGCCGCCAGTTTGAAGCGGATAATATCGATCAAATGGAGTGGGTTGCCCGCTATCTGGGTCGCATTCACCAGACGGGAAGAAAAACGGCATTCACAGCCCGACCGACGATCGGTATTCAGGAATATCTTATCGAGCCGCGCCAGGTATTCGAAACCTCTGCACTGATCCCCACTGGGCTAAAGGCTGATTTCCTCAGCGCCACCGATAAACTTATTGCTGCGGTAAAAACCTGCTGGCGCGATGATATTTCCGTCCTGCGCCTGCACGGCGATTGTCACGCCGGAAATATACTCTGGCGCGATGGCCCGCTGTTTGTCGATCTTGATGATGCGCGCATGGGGCCCGCGGTTCAGGACCTGTGGATGCTGATGAATGGCGACAAAGCCGAGCAACGCATGCAGCTTGAAACCATTATTGAAGCCTATGAAGAATTTAGCCCGTTTAATTCAGACGAAATTGCCCTGATTGAACCTTTACGTGCGATGCGTTTTGTATATTATCTCGCGTGGTTAATCAGGCGTTGGGACGATCCCGCATTTCCCCGTAATTTCCCGTGGCTTACCGGGGAAGATTACTGGCGCAGCCAGATATCTACATTCACTGAGCAGGTTAAGGTTCTTCAGGAACCCCCGCTGCAATTAACGCCGATGTATTAATAGGACACACCCAGGAGAGAGTTAATCATGAAAAAAATTTGGCTGGCGCTGGCAGGTATGATTCTGGCATTTAGCGCTTCTGCTGCACAATTTACCGACGGCAAACAGTACACTACGCTGGAGAAGCCGGTTGCTGGCGAGCCACAGGTTCTCGAGTTCTTCTCGTTCTACTGCCCGCACTGCTACCAGTTCGAAGAAGTGCTGCATGTTTCTGACAACGTGAAGAAAAAACTGCCGGAAGGCACCAAAATGACCAAGTACCACGTTGAGTTCCTGGGCCCATTGGGTAAAGACCTGACTCAGGCGTGGGCGGTTGCGATGGCACTGGGCGTGGAAGATAAGATCACCGCCCCAATGTTTGAAGCCGTGCAGAAAACCCAGACCGTTCAGACCACAGCGGATATCCGTAAAGTGTTCGTTGATGCTGGTGTGAAAGGGGAAGAGTATGACGCCGCGTGGAATAGCTTTGTGGTGAAATCTCTGGTTGCTCAGCAGGAAAAAGCGGCGTCTGACCTGCAGCTTCAGGGCGTTCCGGCGATGTTCGTTAACGGTAAATATCAGCTGAACATGCAGGGCATGGACACCAGCAGCATGGATATTTTCGTTCAGCAGTATGCTGACACCGTGAAATACCTGGTTGAGAAAAAGTAAGTTCTTAGAGATGAAAACGCCGGTCACTGACCGGCGTTTTTGTATGAAGATTTAATGCTGTCTATCTGCTCGTCTTTTTCTTTCCAGAGTGTATTAAGCCACTGCTGGAAACGACGTTTGAAATTTTTATCGTTAACGTAGTCGCCATGCAGTTCGGCATCGACGGGAACTAAATTCACCCGCACAACAATGTGTGTCAGCTTGCCGCTGAGCATATCGAAGAACGGGGTGTTATCGTTCTTCGGGTAGCAGAGCGTGACGTTGAGTAACTTATCGAACTGAGCACCAAGTACATTAAGCGCCATCGCAATGCCCGCCGCCTTTGGCGGCAGCAGGTTTTGATACGGGGAGCGTGTTTGCTGACGTTTCTCTTCCGTAAACCGGGAGCCTTCCACAAAGTTCACAATGGTTGTTGGATGCGCGCGAAACTTTTCGCAGGAACGGCGGGTGGTCTCTACATCCTTACCACGACGCTCCGGATGACGAAGCAAATAGCTGCGCGAATAGCGTTTCATAAACGGCATATCGAGCGCCCAGCAGGCCAGACCAATAAAAGGTACCCAGGCAAGTTGTTGCTTGAGGAAGTATTTATTCATCGGGATGTGTTTGCGGAAAAGCACGCATAACACCACGATGTCGGCCCAGCTGTGATGATTACAAATCAGCAGATACCAGTTCTTTTTATTGAGGTTCTCCAGTCCTTCGACATCCCACTTCAGATGCGGGTTCAGACACAACAGGATCGCCAGCCCTTCACACCAACAGTACATCATGAAGTTACAAAACGCTGACACGGCTCGCCACACCGAGGGCACAGGCAGCAGCAGTTTAATGATCCCGGCGATGATGATCGGCACGGAACAGGCGATCGTCACCAGAATAGTTAAAATGATGCTTAACAGTAAGGTTATTGCAGCGAGCAATCTCGACATGATGAGTTTTTTCAGGTGGTTAGCGGTAAGAGCGCGGCCGACACGTCGGCGCTGGGCGCTGATTTTACCAGAAAAACGACAAAGTATTGGCGCTTTCACGCCGTCATTTGACCGCTTTTACCCTGACGCAGAAGATTTCTCTAATATTGCGCACTAATCAGGACTTATATCCACATAGACTAAATTGCCATCAGTAAGCTGTTTTTATGTGATGCGCTTAATTAACAATATGATATCTAATGATTTATTATCAGTCTTGATCTGCAATGGCTGTCTGTTTTTCATTTGAAGTGAAAATATTCACAAACTTATCCACAGTTTGATTTTTGCGAGCGATCCTCACGATCGCAAAATCTTTTTCTGTATCGGGACTGAATAACTGATGTTTTCATCCTTATGTGGCATCCTTTACGCATAAATTGATTAAAGGCACGGACATTATGGTTCAGATCCCAGAAAACCCACTTATTCTCGTCGATGGCTCATCTTACCTGTATCGGGCATACCATGCGTTTCCTCCTCTGACCAATAGCGCAGGGGAACCTACCGGCGCAATGTACGGCGTGCTGAATATGCTGCGCAGCCTGATCCTTCAGTATCAGCCAACCCATGCGGCAGTCGTTTTTGATGCGAAAGGCAAAACCTTCCGCGATGAGTTGTTCGAGCATTACAAATCCCACCGTCCGCCTATGCCTGACGATCTACGTGCGCAAATTGAGCCGCTGCACACCATGGTGAAAGCGATGGGCCTGCCGCTGCTGGCTGTCTCTGGCGTGGAAGCCGACGACGTCATCGGTACGCTGGCGCGAGAAGCAGAAAAAATGGGTCGTCCGGTACTGATCAGCACCGGTGATAAAGATATGGCACAGTTGGTGACGCCAGGCATCACCCTAATTAACACTATGACCAATACCATTCTGGGGCCAGAAGAGGTGGTCACTAAGTATGGCGTGCCGCCGGAACTGATTATCGACTTCCTTGCCTTGATGGGCGACTCCTCGGATAACATTCCTGGTGTGCCCGGCGTCGGTGAAAAAACCGCGCAGGCGTTGCTTCAGGGGCTGGGTGGGTTGGATACGCTTTACGCCGAATCAGACAAAATTGCAGGCCTCTCCTTCCGTGGCGCAAAAACCATGGCCGGCAAACTGGAAGAGAACAAAGAGGTGGCTTATCTCTCTTATAAGCTGGCAACAATCAAAACCGATGTCGAACTGGAACTGGGCTGTGAGCAGCTGGAAGTGCAACAGCCTTCTGCTGACGAATTGCTGAGCCTGTTTAAGAAATACGAATTCAAGCGCTGGACCACTGACGTGGAAGCGGGTAAATGGCTGCAGGCGAAAGGGGCCAAACCTGCTGCAAAGCCAAAAGAGACGATTGTCGTTGATGCCGAAGAGCAGGCAGAAGAAGAAGCCACAGTCCTCTCCTTCGATAACTACGAAACCATTCTTGAAGAGTCGCAGCTGATCGCCTGGATCGAGAAACTGAAAAAGGCACCGGTGTTTGCCTTTGATACCGAAACTGACAGCCTCGATAATATCTCTGCCAACATGGTGGGTCTGTCCTTTGCAACAGAGCCGGGTATGGCAGCCTATGTGCCTGTGGCGCACGACTATCTGGATGCACCAGAGCAGATCTCTCGCGAACGCGTGCTTGAGCTGCTGAAGCCGATTCTGGAAGACGAAAAGGCGCTGAAGGTCGGGCAAAACCTCAAGTATGACCGCGGTATTCTGCAAAACTACGGCATTGAACTGCGCGGGATTGCCTTCGACACCATGCTCGAATCCTACATTCTGGACAGCGTCGCGGGTCGTCATGATATGGATTCCTTATCTGACCGCTGGCTCAAGCACAAAACCATCACCTTTGAAGAGATTGCCGGTAAAGGAAAAAATCAGCTCACCTTTAACCAGATAGCGCTCGAAGAAGCTGGGCGCTATGCGGCGGAAGATGCCGACGTCACGCTGCAGCTGCATCTGAAAATGTGGCCGAAACTCCAGAAGCATGAAGGTCCGCTCAACGTGTTCCAGCATATCGAAATGCCGCTGGTTCCCGTGTTGTCGCGTATTGAACGCAACGGCGTAAAAATCGACCCTACGGTGCTGCATAACCACTCCGGAGAGTTGGCACAGCGTCTGACCGAGCTTGAGCAGAAAGCCCATGAGCTTGCAGGCGAACCGTTTAACCTCTCTTCACCGAAACAGTTGCAAACCATCCTGTTTGAAAAACAGGGCATCAAGCCGCTGAAGAAAACCCCTGGCGGTGCGCCATCCACCTCTGAAGAGGTGCTGGAAGAACTGGCACTGGATTACCCGCTGCCAAAAGTGATCCTGCAGTACCGTGGTCTCGCGAAGCTGAAGTCTACTTATACCGACAAGCTCCCGCTGATGATCAACCCGAAAACGGGCCGGGTGCATACGTCATATCATCAGGCGGTTGCGGCAACCGGTCGACTCTCGTCAACCGATCCAAACCTGCAGAACATCCCGGTGCGTAATGAAGAGGGGCGTCGCATTCGCCAGGCCTTTATTGCACCTGATGACTACCTGATTGTCTCGGCTGACTACTCGCAAATTGAGTTGCGCATTATGGCGCACCTGTCCCGTGACAAAGGCCTGCTGACGGCATTTGCGGAAGGGAAAGATATTCACCGGGCGACCGCAGCGGAAGTGTTCGGTTTGCCGCTGGACAGCGTGACAAACGAGCAGCGCCGCAGCGCAAAAGCGATCAACTTCGGTCTGATCTACGGTATGAGCGCTTTCGGCCTTTCACGCCAGCTCAACATCCCGCGTAAAGAGTCGCAGAAGTATATGGATCTCTACTTCGAACGTTACCCGGGCGTGCTGGAGTACATGGAACGCACTCGCGCTCAGGCGAAAGAGAAAGGTTACGTTGAAACCCTGGATGGCCGCCGTCTTTATCTTCCGGACATCAAATCCAGCAACGCGGCGCGCCGCGCTGGCGCAGAACGTGCCGCGATCAACGCCCCGATGCAGGGAACTGCAGCAGACATCATCAAGCGTGCAATGATTGCCGTGGATGCCTGGCTGGAGAAAGAGAAGCCGCGCGTGAAAATGATCATGCAGGTACACGATGAACTGGTGTTTGAAGTGCATAAAGACGATCTCGACACCGTGTCGAAAAAGATCCACGAACTGATGGAAAGCAGCATGACGCTTGACGTGCCGTTGCTGGTGGAAGTGGGGAGTGGTGAAAACTGGGATCAGGCTCACTAACGGTTCTGTGAATAACGCGCTTTTTATGTAAGTTAGCAACATAACCACGTGCGTTTTGTGACGATCATTAGAATTCCCTATGTAAAGAATGAAAAAAAACTACAAAAAGTGCTTTTTCTGCAGCAAAAAAAGGGGTAGAGTTATCGACGTAGGGTACAGAGGATGTTC
>NZ_JTLF01000108.1:0-240 GCF_000798855.1 Enterobacter sp. ZOR0014
TAATGGGATAGAGTGCGGAACGCAGCGTTAAAGGCAGACCGTGACGGTAACTGAAAAAGGCCAGGATCAACGCCACGATGGCATAGATTGCCCATGCATGAAGGCCCCAGTGGAAGAACGTCAGGCGCATGGCTTCCTTCGCTGCCGCAACGGTCTCCGGGGTGCCAACGGGAGGTGAAAGATAATGCATCACAGGTTCAGCAACGCCAAAGAACATCAGGCCGATCCCCATCCCTGCCG
>NZ_JTLF01000042.1:0-269 GCF_000798855.1 Enterobacter sp. ZOR0014
TCCGCAGTCCGGGTCATAATACCGGAACAGATTGTAGTGCAGCCCTGTCTCACGATCCAGGTATTGCCCCTGCATGCGCAGGTTCTGAGAATATCCTGATACCTGCGTTTCGCTTTCCCGCAGCAGCTTGCCCCAGGCGCTGTTCACCGCGTTCCAGCGAACCTGCCCTTCGATATCCGTCATCCGCTCCGGCGTGCCGTTGGGCTGGCAGTGGAACCAGAAGATTTCCGGGGCATCCACGCCGTCGATACGCGCCAGCGGATCGTAGC
>NZ_JTLF01000232.1:0-503 GCF_000798855.1 Enterobacter sp. ZOR0014
TGTACGGTCCGGGGACATGGTAGACAGGTGTTCGGGGACATGGTGAACACTTTTTAACATCCTTTCCCCATGGTTATCGACTTTTTCTTCAGGTCGATCACCCCCACTTTCGTGCTGTACCACCACACCTCATAGCAGCCATCCTCCTGTGTCTCCTTCAGCCCGACCCGCTCTCCCCTGAACGCCTTTCCTGCGCTCAGACTGACTCCCTGTAAGCTCAGCTTCCCGCTGATATCCACTTTCCTGACCACCACGCCGTCATCGTATTCCGGTGGCGTCACGGTGCCGCTGTACTGCCGCGAAGACGGCTGATACCGCGAGGCGGGCACCGCCATATCAAGCGCCTCATGCGGGCGTTCAAGGTTATAGACCGTCCGCCAGTGGTCGAAGGCGCGCTGCAGTTCACCGCTGTCCGCGAACCATTTCCCCTGCAGCACTTCCGCCTTCAGGCTTCGGTGAAAACGCTCCAGCTTGCCCTGCGTCTGCGGATGATAAGGCCGGGA
>NZ_JTLF01000370.1:0-15429 GCF_000798855.1 Enterobacter sp. ZOR0014
ACATCAGGTTATCGATACCGTTCATGTTCTGTTCGATAACCTGGGTGACGGTGTCCTGCACCGTTTTCGCATCAGCGCCCGGGTAGGTTGCGGAAATTGTCACCGCCGGTGGCGCAATCGTTGGATATTGCGCGACAGGCAGCTTCAGGATCGCAAGTCCCCCGGCCAACATGATGATAATGGCGATCACCCACGCAAATATGGGGCGATCGATAAAGAAATTAGGCATGTCTTAACGGCTCCTGTTTAAGTTAAGACTTGGTTTGTTCTGACTGGTCAGCGGCCGAAGCAGATTGTTTATCGTCAGATTTCACTTCCTGTGCTTTGACCTGCGCACCAGGACGAACTTTTTGCAAACCAGTAACAATCACGCGATCGCCATCTTTCAGACCTTCCGTCACCAGCCATTTATCGCCAATCGCCTGAGTGGCGGTAATGTTGCGCATTTCGACTTTGTCATCCGCCCCGACAACCAGCGCGCTCGCATCGCCACGTGGCGTACGGGTCACACCCTGCTGTGGAACCAGAAGTGCGGTTGGATTGGTGCCTTCTTCCAGACGCGCGCGAACGAACATACCTGGCAGCAGATTTTTGTCAGGGTTCGGGAAAATCGCCCGTAAGGTGATGGAACCGGTAGTCTGGTCGACCGTCACATCGGAGAACTCCAGAGTCCCTTCCTGCGGGAACTTGATACCGTCGTTAGTCACCAGCTCCACTTTGGCTTTGCCGTTTTCCTGTTTCAGGGTGCCGTTAGCCAGCTCCTGTTTCAGGCGCAGGAAATCATTGCTGGACTGGGTCACGTCAACGTAGATCGGATCAAGCTGCTGCACGGTAGCCAGCGCAGTGGTTTGTCCGTTCTGTACCAGCGCCCCTTCCGTGACGGAAGATTTACCAATACGACCGCTGATAGGGGAGGTCACTTTGGTATAGGCCAGATTAATACGTGCGGTTTCGACGGCCGCTTTGGCGGCCACCACGGCGGCGTTAGCCTGCTGGGCATCGGCCAGAGCGGTATCATAATCCTGTTGACTGATGTACTTCGTACCGAGCAGTTTTTGATAACGGTTCAGCGTCAGCTGGGCGATTTTGGCGGCGGCTTGCGCTTTTGCCAGGTCGCCTTTGGCGCTTTCATAAGAGGCCTGATAGGTCGCGGGATCAATCTGATACAGAGACTCACCGGCTTTCACATCACCGCCTTCGGTAAAGTTACGTTTCAGGATAATGCCACTCACCTGAGGGCGAACTTCCGCAATGCGATAGGCATTGGTACGGCCAGGTAATTCGGTGGTGATCTGCAGAGGTTCAGATTTGAGTGTCACTACGCCGACTTCTGGCGCCTGCTGAGCTCCTTGTTGAGCTGGTTTGTCGTCACATCCTGTTAGCGCTAAGCTGCCTGAGAGCATCAGAACGACCGCCAGAGGCGTTAACCCTCTGTTTTTGTTCATATGTAAACCTCGAGTGTCCGATTTCAAATTGATCAATGGTCCTGAGTCCAAAAACCCATTGCTGCGTTTATATTATCGTCATGCTATGGTACATACATTCACAAATGTATGTAAATCTGACTCCTGTAAATTCACTCACCTATGGCACGAAAAACTAAACAACAAGCGCTGGAAACCCGACAACATATCCTTGATGTGGCAATACGTTTGTTCTCTCAGCAGGGTGTTTCATCAACCTCGTTGGCACAAATTGCTCAGGCTGCTGGCGTGACTCGGGGTGCGATTTACTGGCATTTTAAAGATAAGTCAGATCTGTTCAGTGAAATCTGGGAGCTTTCAGAGTCCAGCATTAGCGATCTTGAGAGTGAGTATCGGGCAAAATTCCCTGACGATCCACTCTCAGTATTAAGAGAGATATTAGTATATATCCTTGAAGCTACGGTAGTTGAAGAACGTCGCAGATTAATGATGGAAATTATTTTTCATAAATGCGAGTTCGTGGGGGAGATGGCAGTAGTGCAGCAGGCGCAGCGTAGTCTCAGCCTGGAGAGCTATGACCGTATTGAGCAGAACCTGAATCTGTGTATGCAGGCAAAACTGCTCCCGGCCAACCTGTTGACCCGCCGGGCGGCTATTCTGATGCGCAGCTACATTTCAGGGTTGATGGAAAACTGGCTGTTTGCGCCGCAATCCTTTGACCTCAAAGAGGAAGCCCGCAGTTACGTGGCGATTTTACTGGAAATGCTACAGCTCTGCCCGACGCTGCGCAGCGATTCCCCTTCGTTACCCGCCTGAGCCATTCCAGGATTTATCTTAGAGGATAACGTTCACGCTATTCTGCTTCAGGCGAGCGTGATATTCTTCACGCCGGACTATTATCGGTCATCTGCTGACATCATTCACAACTATGCTGCCCATCAATCGCTCGCAACATCCTGTTTTTGCATTGCTCTTTGCTATGCTGTTTTTCTTCTCCACCGGACCGCTTTCGTGGGCCCGCGCAGATAACAGTACGGATATCCCCTCACGCAGTGATGTTCAGTCGCAACTCGACACCCTGAACAAACAAAAAGAGCTCTCTCCGCAGGAGAAACTCACCCAGCAGGATCTGACAGAGACGCTGGAAAACATTGATAAAATTGAGCGCGTTAAAGCAGAAACCACCCAGCTTCGTCAGAAGGTGGCGCAGGCGCCTGAGAACATGCGCAAAGCCACGGAAGCGCTGAATGCGCTGAGTGACGTCGATAACGACGACGAAACGCGTAAGACGCTCGCCACGCTTTCTTTGCGTCAGCTGGAGTCGCGCGTTGCCCAATTGCTCGACGATCTGCAAACCGCGCAGTCCGACCTCGCGACCTACAACAGTCAGCTCGTCTCTCTGCAAACCCAGCCCGAGCGCGTGCAAAATGCGATGTATACCGCGTCTCAGCAGCTGCAGCAGATCCGCAACCGCCTGAACGGTACGACGGTGGGGGAAGGGACGCTTCGCCCAACGCAGCAAACTCTGCTGCTGGTTCAGCAGTCATTACTCAATGCGCAAATTGAACAGCAGCGTAAAAGCCTGGAAGGGAATACGGTGCTGCAGGACACGCTCCAGAAACAGCGTGATTACGTCACGGCGAATATTAATCGTCTGGAACACCAGCTTCAGCTGCTGCAGGAAGCGGTAAACAGTAAGCGTCTGACCCTGACGGAAAAAACGGCCCAGGAAGCGGTATCGCCGGATGAAACGGCCCGTATTCAGGCCAACCCGCTGGTGAAACAGGAGCTTGAGGCTAACCATCAGCTGAGTCAGCGTCTGATTCTGGCGACGGAAAACGGCAACTCGCTGGTTCAGCAAA
The DNA here is from genome assembly GCF_000798855.1 of Enterobacter sp. ZOR0014. Taxonomy (NCBI): domain Bacteria; kingdom Pseudomonadati; phylum Pseudomonadota; class Gammaproteobacteria; order Enterobacterales; family Enterobacteriaceae; genus Enterobacter; species Enterobacter sp. ZOR0014. The sequence continues at coordinate 3,287 of NZ_JTLF01000370.1, forward strand.
ACATTAAAGTGAAAAACTGGCTGGATCGGGCGCTGCAGGCGGAACGCAACATCAAAGAACAGATCGCGGTCCTGAAAGGTAGCCTCCTGCTGTCGCGTATTCTCTACCAGCAGCAGCAGACGCTGCCGTCCGCCGACGAGCTGGAAGACATGACTAACCGCATTGCGGATTTGCGTCTGGAACAATTTGACGTGAATCAGCAGCGTGATGCCCTTTTCCAGAGCGATAACTTCGTCGCCAAAATTGAAGAGGGTCATTCCAGCGACGTGAACCCGGAAGTGCATGACGCGCTGCTCCAGGTCGTCGATATGCGCCGTGAGCTATTGGATCAGCTCAACAAACAGCTGGGCAACCAGCTGATGATGGCCATCAACCTGCAGATCAACCAGCAGCAGCTGGTCAGCGTTTCCAAAAGCCTGCAGGAGATTTTGACGCAGCAAATTTTCTGGGTGAACAGCAACAAGCCGATGGACTGGGACTGGGTGAAGTCCTTCCCTGAACAGCTGAAAACGCAGATTAAGAGCATGAAAATCACCGTGAACTGGGAGAAAGCCTGGCCTGCGGTAATGATTGCTTTCCTGGCGGGATTACCCCTGCTGCTGATTGCCGGTCTGATTCGCTGGCGTTTGAAATGGCTTAAACAGTACCAGGCGAAGCTGGCCTCGGAAGTGGGGCAACTGCGCAACGACAGCCAGCTCCATACGCCAAAAGCGATTCTGATCGACCTTATTCGCGCCCTGCCGGTGTGCCTGATTATTCTGGCGGTAGGCCTGATTCTGCTCACCATGCAGCTTAACGTCAGCGATCTGCTGTGGGCATTCAGCAAAAAACTGGCGCTGTTCTGGCTGGTGTTTGGCCTGTGCTGGAAGGTCCTGGAAAAAGACGGCGTTGCGGTCCGTCATTTCAACATGCCTGCCCAACTGACCAGCCACTGGCGTCGACAGATTGTACGTGTCAGCCTGGCGCTTCTGCCGCTTCACTTCTGGTCAGTTGTTTCTGAACTGTCTCCGCTGCATCTGATGGATGATGTGCTGGGTCAGTTGGTCATTATGCTGAACCTGCTGCTGATTGCCATCCTCATGTGGCCGATGTGCCGCGATAGCTGGCGTGATAAAGAGTCCCACAATATTCGTCTGGCCACCGTGACAGTACTGGCGATCATTCCGCTGGCGCTGATGGTGCTCACGGCGACGGGCTACTTCTATACCACGCTGCGTCTGTCCGGGCGCTGGATCGAAACGGTCTATCTGGTGATCGTCTGGAATCTGCTCTATCAAACCGTACTGCGCGGGTTAAGCGTCGCGGCTCGCCGTATTGCTTACCGTCGTGCCATCGCGCGTCGTCAGCATCAGGTGAAAGAGGGCGCCGAAGGTGCGGAGCCACAGGAAGAACCGACCATCGCGCTGGAGCAGGTCAACCAGCAGACGCTGCGTATCACTATGCTGGTGATGATCGCGCTGTTTGCGGTGATGTTCTGGGCTATCTGGTCTGATTTAATTACCGTTTTCGCCTACCTCGACAGCATCACCCTCTGGCAGTACAACGGCACCGAAGCTGGCGCTGCGGTGATGAAAAGCGTCACCATGGGCAGCCTGCTGTTTGCGCTGGTGTCGTCGGTGGTAGCCTGGGCGCTGATTCGCAACCTGCCGGGTCTGCTGGAAGTGCTGGTCCTCTCGCGGCTGAACCTGCGTCAGGGGGCGTCGTACGCTATCACTACGATCCTGAACTACGTCATCATTATTGTCGGGGCGATGACGGTATTCGGCTCGCTGGGCGTCTCGTGGGATAAACTCCAGTGGTTGGCGGCCGCCCTCTCGGTAGGTTTGGGTTTTGGCCTGCAGGAGATCTTCGGTAACTTTGTCTCCGGTCTGATCATCCTGTTCGAACGTCCGGTGCGAATTGGCGATACCGTCACCATCGGGACGTTCTCCGGTACGGTCAGCAAGATCCGCATTCGTGCCACCACGATTACCGATTTCGATCGCAAAGAGGTGATCATCCCGAACAAGGCGTTCGTGACCGAGCGTCTGATCAACTGGTCGCTGTCTGATACGGTGACGCGCGTGGTGATCCGCCTGGGCGTAGCTTATGGATCGGATCTGGAGAAGGTGAAAGAGGTGCTGCTGAAAGCAGCCTCAGAACATCCGAAAGTGATGCACGATCCGGCTCCGGCGGTGTTCTTCACCACCTTCGGGCCAAGCACGCTGGATCATGAACTGCGTTTATACGTGCGTGAACTGCGTGACCGTAGCTACACGGTAGATGAGCTTAACCGGTCTATCGATCGTCTGTGCCGTGAAAACGATATTAATATCGCCTTCAACCAGCTTGAAGTTCACCTGCGTAACGAAAAAGGTGATGAGCATACGGAAGTGAAGCGCGACATTAAAGGTGACGATCCCACTCCGGCTTAATCTATTTTCCCTCTCCCTGTGGGAGAGGGTTAGGGTGAGGGCTACTGGCCTTCACCTTTCCTTCGAAATCCCGCTGCACAATCTCCAGCGCTTTCAGCACCGTTTCGGCGGGAATATCATGATTCTCCAGCAGCATAATTAAATCGACGGCCAGCTTGACCTCATCGGGTGCATTTTCCAGTGACATGGGTGTGGCTCCTGTTAGCGGGTCAAACGTTCAATGACGCGTTCAATCTCATCCAGCGCCTGACGGCAGCGCACAATGCGGCCTTCCAGGGCGCTAATCTCGCGCATCAATAATTGCTGTTCTTCCAGCGTTTCGCTGTTATTCAGCCGCACTTCGCGCTCACGTTTCATCTCAAACAGTCGGCGTTCAAACTCCTGATTCTCCAGCCGCTTGCGCTGCCATTTGCCGAGTCCAGGCGAGCCGCTGTCCCAGGCGCGTAGCGGCCAGGCGGCAATTTCGCGATGCAGGGCGGTGATTTGCTCAGTGAGATGCTCTGCAAGCCACGCCACCTGTTCCTGCTGTTCACTTTCAACCGCATGGCAAAGCTCGTCAAGGTGGGTCTGCGCCTCAGCCAGGTAATCCTGAATGACCGTACTGCGGGTACGAAAAAGCTGCCGATCAAAGCGCGGCTTCAGCGTGGCGTGCCCCAGCAGAGGGGTGGCCTCTGCTCGCAGGGTGGTCAACTGTTTTTGCAGCGTCTCCAGAAGCAAGGCTGTTTTCAAAACGCTCTCCAGTGGTAAAGTAGCCGTTCAGTTTGATAACGATTCGCATTATGCAGCGTACTATTTTAATCATCATTGGCTGGCTCGCGGTAGTGCTGGGTACACTGGGTGTGGTTTTACCCTTACTGCCCACCACGCCGTTTATCCTGCTGGCAGCCTGGTGCTTCGCCCGCTCGTCGCCGCGTTTTCACCACTGGCTGCTTTATCGCTCATGGTTTGGTGGCTACCTGCGCCACTGGCAAAAACACCGTGCCATGCCGCCCGGCGCGAAGCCGCGCGCGATTGCGGTGATCCTCATTACCTTTGCTATTTCATTATGGTTGGTGAAAATGATGTGGGTGCGGATCCTGCTGCTGATCATTCTGACCTGCCTGCTTATCTTCATGTGGCGGATCCCCGTGGTTGATGAAAAGCAACAAAAGCACTGAAGCCTCATAATGGCTGTTGCAATTATTGCGTACAGCCAGTAAATTCGACCGTTTTCGAGCACAGGCGCGCCTGGTTAAAGGTTAAACGATTGTTACCTTTACCCACTCCGTTGCGCGTCGTGAGTAACACTGTTTCATTTAGGCACAAACCGATGACCGCAACTGCACAGCAGCTTGAATATCTGAAAAACAGCATCAAAAGCATCCAGGACTATCCAAAACCTGGCATTCTTTTCCGTGATGTCACCAGCTTGCTGGAAGACCCGAAAGCGTATGCGCTCAGCATTGAACTGCTGGTCGAGCGTTATAAAAACGCCGGGATCACCAAAGTAGTAGGTACCGAAGCCCGTGGCTTCCTGTTTGGCGCACCGGTTGCGCTGGCAATGGGCGTGGGTTTTGTGCCGGTGCGTAAACCGCGCAAACTGCCGCGTGAAACCATCGCAGAGAGCTACGAGCTGGAGTACGGCACCGATCAGCTGGAAATCCACGTTGATGCGATCAAGCCTGGCGACAAAGTGCTGGTGGTGGACGATCTGCTGGCGACCGGCGGCACCATCGAAGCGACCGTGAAGCTGATCCGTCGTCTGGGTGGTGAAGTGACCGACGCGGCGTTCATCATTAACCTGTTCGATCTCGGCGGCGAACAGCGCCTGGAAAAACAGGGCATTACCAGCTACAGCCTGGTGCCATTCCCGGGTCATTAATCCCGGTTTTCACAACCTCGCTCAATGGGTGAGGTTGTGATAGCATTCCCCTCCATAAATTCACCTTCCAGCGTTGCAGAGCCTGCCCATGAGTTATCAGGTGTTAGCCCGTAAATGGCGACCACAAACCTTTGCTGACGTTGTCGGTCAGGAGCATGTGCTGACGGCCCTGGCGAACGGCTTGTCGCTAGGTCGCATCCATCACGCCTATCTTTTCTCCGGCACCCGCGGCGTCGGTAAGACCTCAATTGCCCGTTTGCTGGCGAAAGGTCTCAACTGCGAAACCGGGATCACCGCCACGCCGTGCGGCGTGTGTGATAACTGCCGGGAGATCGAGCAGGGGCGTTTTGTCGATCTGATCGAGATCGACGCCGCCTCGCGCACGAAAGTGGAAGATACCCGCGATCTGCTGGACAACGTACAGTACGCCCCAGCGCGCGGTCGCTTCAAGGTCTACCTGATCGATGAAGTGCACATGCTGTCGCGTCACAGCTTTAACGCCCTGCTGAAAACGCTGGAAGAGCCGCCCGCGCACGTGAAATTCCTGCTGGCGACGACCGATCCGCAAAAGCTGCCGGTCACCATTCTGTCCCGCTGCCTGCAGTTCCACCTGAAGGCCCTGGACGTAGAACAGATCCGCGCCCAGCTCGAACACATTCTCGATGAAGAGAAGATCGTCCATGAGCCGCGCGCCCTGCAACTGCTGGCGCGTGCAGCGGACGGCAGCCTGCGTGATGCGTTAAGCCTGACCGACCAGGCAATTGCCAGCGGTGACGGTAAGCTCTCTACCGAAGCAGTCAGTACCATGCTCGGTACGCTGGATGACGATCAGGCGCTTTCACTCATCGAAGCGATGATTGCCGCCAACGGTGAGCGCGTCATGACGCTGGTCAATGCTGCTGCTGGCCGGGGGATTGAATGGGAAGCGCTGCTGGTTGAGATGCTCAGCCTGCTGCACCGCGTGGCGATGCTGCAACTTTCTCCGTCGGCAATTGGCGCAGATATGGCCGCCATTGAACAGCGGATGCGTGAACTTGCCCGCACCGTGCCGCCTGCCGATGTACAGCTTTATTACCAAACCCTGCTGATTGGCCGTAAAGAGCTGCCGTACGCGCCGGATCCCCGGATGGGCGTAGAAATGACGCTGCTGCGCGCGCTGGCGTTCCACCCGCGCATGCCGCTGCCGGAGCCGGAAGCGCCGCGGCAGTCTTTTGCCCCGGTCGCCCCAACGGCGGTGATGTCACCTCAGCAGGTGCCACCGCAGCCGACACCGCCGCCGCAAAACGTGCCGCTGTCGGATGCCACCAGTTCGGTGCTTGCCGCTCGCAGTCAGCTGCAGCGTGCGCAGGGAGTAACCAAACCAAAAAAGAGTGAACCGGCAGCGCCAGGAAGAGCGCGGCCGGTGAACAACGCCGCGCTTGAACGACTGGCCTCGGTAACGGAGCGCGTACAGTCGCGCCCGGCACCGTCCGCGCTCGAGCAGAAAGCCCCGGCGAAAGAAGAGGCATACCGCTGGAAGGCGACCACCGTTGTCGAAACGGTAAAGGAAGAGGTCGCTACGCCGAAAGCGCTGAAAAAGGCGCTGGAGCATGAGAAAACGCCGGAGCTTTCCGCGAAGCTCGCAGAAGAATCTATTGCCCGCGATGCCTGGGCCGCTGAGGTCAGCAAACTCCAGCTGCCGAAGCTGGTCGAGCAGGTTGCGCTGAACGCCTGGAAAGAGCAGGACGGTAATCAGGTGCGTTTACACCTGCGTCCTGGTCAGCGACACCTGAATTCGCCAGGCGCGCAAAAGGCGCTGGCCGAGGCGCTCGCCACATTACAGGGTGCGCCGGTTGAATTGACTATCATTGAAGATGATAATCCGGCAGTGAAAACGCCGCTTGAGTGGCGCCAGGCCATTTATGAAGAGAAACTCGCGCAGGCGCGCGAGGCGATTATTGCGGATAACAACATTCAGACCCTGCGCCGGTTCTTCGACGCCGATCTGGATGAAGAGAGTATTCGCCCCATTTGATCGTGAGTCTGACTTACGGTTGTAATCCTTAAACGTGAAAGAAGAGAGAAGCCTATGTTTGGTGGAAAAGGCGGTCTGGGTGGCCTGATGAAGCAGGCTCAGCAGATGCAGGAAAAAATGCAGAAGATGCAGGAAGAGATCGCTCAGATGGAAGTCACGGGTGAATCCGGTGCCGGTCTGGTCAAGGTGACCATCAACGGTGCGCATAACTGCCGTCGCGTTGAAATCGACCCAAGCCTGCTCGAAGACGACAAAGAGATGCTGGAAGATCTGGTTGCTGCCGCGTTTAACGATGCTGCGCGCCGTATCGACGAAACCCAGAAAGAGAAAATGGCCTCTGTTTCCAGCGGTATGCAGCTGCCGCCGGGCTTTAAGATGCCATTCTGATGCAAACCAGTCCGCTGCTCACGCAGTTAATGGAAGCACTACGCTGCCTGCCGGGCGTTGGCCCGAAGTCGGCGCAGCGCATGGCGTTCACGCTTTTGCAGCGCGATCGCAGCGGCGGGATGCGCCTGGCGCAGGCTCTGACCCGCGCGATGTCAGAAATTGGTCACTGTGCGGATTGCCGCACCTTTACCGAGCAGGATGTGTGTAACATCTGCTCGAATCCGCGTCGTCAGGAGAACGGTCAGATTTGCGTGGTGGAGAGTCCGGCGGACATCTATGCCATCGAACAAACCGGGCAGTTTTCCGGCCGCTATTTCGTGCTGATGGGGCATCTCTCCCCGCTGGACGGTATCGGCCCGGACGATATCGGTCTTGACCGCCTTGAACAGCGTCTTGAGTCCGAAACGATTAAAGAGGTGATCCTCGCCACCAACCCAACGGTGGAAGGGGAAGCAACCGCCAACTACATCGCCGAGCTGTGCTCACAGTACGGCGTAGACGCCAGCCGCATCGCCCACGGCGTGCCGGTGGGCGGCGAGCTGGAGATGGTGGACGGCACCACGCTGTCGCACTCTCTGGCCGGGCGTCACAAGATTATTTTCTGACCAAACGGAGGCTGCGTTCGCGGCCTCCGCTTGAAATTTCTCTCCCTTATCCCCATCTCTCACTCAACGTTTTACAACCCCATTAAATGGCATTGTTGAGGTCGACTTAGATGAAAGGACAAGAAACCCGTGGTTTCCAGTCAGAAGTAAAACAGCTTCTGCACCTGATGATCCATTCCCTGTATTCCAACAAAGAAATCTTCCTGCGTGAGCTGATTTCCAACGCCTCCGATGCGGCGGACAAGCTGCGTTTCCGCGCGCTGTCTAACCCGGATCTGTACGAAGGCGACGGCGAGCTGCGTGTGCGCGTCTCTTTCAATAAAGAGAACCGTACCCTGACCATCGCCGATAACGGCATTGGGATGAACCGCGACGAGGTGATCGACCACCTCGGCACCATCGCCAAATCCGGCACTAAAGCGTTCCTTGAGTCAATGGGCTCTGACCAGGCGAAAGACAGCCAGCTGATCGGTCAGTTCGGCGTGGGCTTCTACTCAGCGTTCATCGTGGCGGACAAAGTCACCGTGCGTACCCGTGCGGCGGGCGACAGCGCGGAGAACGGTGTGCTCTGGGAATCCAAAGGCGAAGGTGAGTACACCGTTGACGACATCACCAAAGCAGACCGCGGGACTGAAATCACCCTGCACCTGCGTGAAGGGGAAGATGATTTCCTGAACGACTGGCGCGTACGCTCCATCATCAGCAAATATTCCGATCACATCGCTCTGCCGGTTGAGATTGAAAAACAGGAAGAGAAAGACGGCGAAACCGTGGTCTCCTGGGAGAAAATCAACAAGGCGCAGGCGCTGTGGACGCGCAACAAGTCTGAAATTAAAGACGACGAATATAACGAGTTCTACAAGCACATCGCCCACGACTTTACCGACCCGCTGACCTGGAGCCACAACCGCGTGGAAGGGAAGCAGGAGTACACCAGCCTGCTGTACATCCCGGCGCAGGCCCCATGGGATATGTGGAACCGCGATCACAAGCACGGCCTGAAGCTGTACGTGCAGCGCGTCTTCATCATGGACGACGCCGAGCAGTTCATGCCGAACTACCTGCGCTTCGTGCGCGGCCTGATCGATTCTAACGATCTGCCGCTCAACGTCTCCCGCGAGATCCTGCAGGACAGCACCGTCACCCGTAACTTGCGCAACGCCCTGACCAAACGTGCGCTACAGATGCTGGAAAAACTGGCGAAAGACGATGCGGAAAAATACCAGACCTTCTGGAAACAGTTTGGCCTGGTGCTGAAGGAAGGCCCGGCAGAAGACACCGCAAACGTTGAAACCATTGCTAAGCTGCTGCGCTTCGCCTCCACGCACACCGACTCCTCCGCGCAGACCGTGTCGCTGGAAGAGTATGTCTCCCGCATGAAAGAAGGGCAGGAGAAGATCTACTACATCACCGCCGACAGCTACGCGGCGGCGAAGAGCAGCCCGCACCTGGAGCTGTTGCGCAAGAAAGGCATCGAAGTGCTGCTGCTGTCTGACCGCATCGACGAGTGGATGATGAACTACCTGACCGAGTTCGACGGTAAAGCGTTCCAGTCGGTTGCAAAAGCCGATGAGTCCATCGACAAGCTGGCGGATGAGGTAGATGAAAGCGCGAAAGAAGCCGAGAAGGCGCTGGAGCCGTTCGTTGAGCGCGTGAAAACCCTGCTGGGTGACCGTGTGAAAGAGGTACGTTTCACTCACCGTCTGACCGATACCCCGGCCATTGTCACGACCGATGCCGACGAAATGAGCACTCAGATGGCGAAGCTGTTCGCTGCGGCGGGCCAGGCGGTGCCGGAAGTGAAATATATCTTTGAGCTTAATCCGGATCATCCGCTGGTGAAACGCGCGGCGGATACCCAGGACGAAGCACGCTTTGCCGAGTGGGTTGAGCTGCTGCTGGATCAGTCCCTGCTGGCCGAGCGCGGCACGCTGGAAGACCCTAACCTGTTCATTAAACGTGTGAATGCGCTGCTTCTGGCGTAACTGACCACGCCTCCCCTGGTCTTCTCCCTCTCCCCGTGGGAGAGGGCCGGGGTGAGGGCCCCAGACTGCACTCACCCAAATTATCTCCCCCCGTTAACCGTTTCAGCCTTCCCGCCTTCCTTGAGCGATGTCCGTTCTGGTGGTATTGTTTAGCGCTTTTGAAAAATTGAAACGACATTTGAGGGGATTTTCGCAATGCGTATTATTCTGCTTGGCGCTCCGGGCGCGGGTAAAGGAACTCAGGCTCAGTTCATCATGGAGAAATACGGTATTCCGCAAATCTCCACCGGTGACATGCTGCGCGCCGCTGTAAAATCTGGCTCCGAGCTGGGTAAACAAGCGAAAGACATCATGGACGCAGGCAAGCTGGTAACCGACGAGCTGGTTATTGCGCTGGTCAAAGAGCGCATTGCTCAGGAAGATTGCCGTAACGGTTTCCTGCTGGACGGCTTCCCACGCACCATTCCTCAGGCTGATGCCATGAAAGAAGCGGGCATCAACGTGGACTACGTTCTCGAGTTCGACGTACCGGACGAGCTGATCGTTGACCGTATCGTTGGCCGTCGCGTACACGCTGCTTCTGGCCGCGTTTACCACATCAAATTCAACCCGCCTAAGGTTGAAGGTAAAGACGACGTGACCGGCGAAGAGCTGACCACCCGTAAAGACGATCAGGAAGAGACCGTGCGTAAACGCCTGGTGGAATACCATCAGATGACCGCGCCGCTGATCGGCTACTACACCAAAGAAGCGCAGGCGGGTAACACCAAATACGCCAAAGTCGACGGCACCAAAGCCGTGGCTGACGTACGTGCAGAGCTGGAAAAAATCCTCGGCTAATCGCGCGCCTCTCACCCGGGTCCCCGGGTGAGAAATATTCTCACCTTACCTATTACAGCAATGGGTTTCGTTTAAACGCATTTCCGCTACAATTGACAACCTATCAAATGGTTAAGAGGCGTGAATGAGTCAGGCGAAAACCGGCATCCTGCTTGCCAATCTGGGCACTCCAGAAGCACCTACATCAGACGCGGTAAAACGCTACCTGCGACAATTTTTAAGCGACACGCGCGTTGTGGATTTCCCGAGACTGCTGTGGTGGCCGCTGCTGCGTGGCGTGATTCTGCCGATTCGTTCTCCGCGCGTCGCCAAACTCTATCAGTCCGTCTGGATGGAGGAGGGCTCGCCGCTGATGGTTTACAGTCGTCGCCAGGAAAAAGCGCTGGCCGCCCGCCTGCCGGATATGCCCGTCGCGCTCGGCATGAGCTACGGAAAACCGTCCCTGGAAAGCGCGGTGGAATCACTGCTGGCGCAGGGTGTAGACCATATCGTGGTGCTGGCGCTCTACCCGCAATACTCCTGCTCGACGGTGGCCGCCGTCTGGGACGAGCTGGCGCGCATTCTGGCGACCCGTCGCCGCATTCCTGGCGTGACCTTTATTCGCGATTACGCCGATAACGATCTCTACATCAAGGCGCTTGCCAACAGCGCGCGCGCATCGTTTGAAAAGCACGGCGAGCCGGATCTGCTGCTGCTCTCCTATCATGGGATCCCACAGCGTTTCGCCAACGAAGGGGATGATTATCCGCAACGCTGCCGCGATACCACCCGTGAGCTGGTTTCCGCCCTCGGCCTGCCGCCGGAAAAAGTGATGATGACCTTCCAGTCGCGCTTCGGTCGCGAGCCGTGGCTGACACCGTATACCGATGAAACCCTCAAAATGCTTGGCGAGAAGGGGGTTAAGCACATTCAGGTGATGTCGCCAGGCTTCTCGGCGGACTGCCTGGAAACCCTGGAGGAGATCGCGGTGCAAAACCGGGAATTTTTCCTTGAGGCTGGCGGCGAAAAGTACGAGTACATTCCGGCGCTTAACGACTCGCCTGAACATATCGACATGATGGTCTCGCTGGTGACGAACAGCCGCTGATCGCACTCCAGGCCGGGTTTGTGCTACCATTCCCGGCCCATATTCTTCATACAGTTCAGACCATGAAATTTCCCGGTAAACGTAAATCCAAACACTACTTTCCCGTTGATGCGCGCGATCCGCTCCTGCAGCAAATCCAGCCTGAAAATGAAACCAGCGCCGCCTGGGTCGTTGGTATCGACCAGACGCTGGTGGACATTGAAGCGAAAGTGGATGATGCGTTTGTCGCCCGTTATGGTCTGAGCGCCGGTCACTCACTGGTGATCGAAGACGACGTTGCCGAAGCGCTGTACCAGGAGCTGGTGCGTGAAAATCTCATTACCCATCAGTTTGCCGGGGGGACCATCGGTAACACTATGCACAACTACTCCGTGCTGGCCGATGACCGCTCGGTACTGCTCGGCGTGATGTGCAGTAACATTGAAATCGGTGGTTATGCCTACCGCTATTTGTGCAACACCTCCAGCCGTACCGATCTGAACTATCTTCAGGGCGTTAACGGGCCGATTGGCCGCTGCTTTACGCTGATAGGCGAATCTGGCGAACGGACTTTTGCCATCAGCCCGGGTCATATGAACAAGCTGCGCGCCGAGAGTATTCCGGAAGAGGTAATCGCAGGTGCTTCGGCGCTGGTGCTGACCTCCTACCTGGTGCGCTGTAAGCCCGGCGAGCCGATGCCGGAAGCGACCATGAAAGCGATCGAGTACGCGAAAAAGTACGACGTGCCGGTGGTTCTCACGCTGGGCACCAAATTCGTGATTGCCGATAACCCCGAGTGGTGGCAGGCGTTCCTGAAAGAGCACGTCTCAATTCTGGCGATGAACGAAGAAGAGGCCGAAGCGCTCACCGGTGAGAGCGATCCGCTGCTGGCCTCTGACAAAGCGCTGGACTGGGTGGATCTGGTGCTCTGCACTGCCGGCCCTGTCGGGCTCTATATGGCGGGCATGTTC
>NZ_JTLF01000318.1:0-221 GCF_000798855.1 Enterobacter sp. ZOR0014
GGAGTGGTCGTCCAGCAGGGTGAGAGGATGGCAGCGGCCGCCGCCATAGGGGAAGTGCCCCTTAAAATCCATCTGCCAGAGCCGGTTCGGCGCATCGTGTTCGAAGCGGCCCGTGGGCGGAATGCCGGGAGCCGTGCCGGGCAGCAGGCCGTGGCGGGCCATCAGGTTATGGACAGTGCTGAAGGCAGGCATACGGTGTCCCTGGTCTTCGAGCCAGCGCT
>NZ_JTLF01000320.1:0-258 GCF_000798855.1 Enterobacter sp. ZOR0014
ATCACACTGGGTTTCCCCATTCGGACATCGCCGGGTCAAAGGTTCATATCACCTCGCCGGCGCTTTTCGCAGATTAGCACGTCCTTCATCGCCTCTGACTGCCAGGGCATCCACCGTGTACGCTTAGTCGCTTAACCTCACAACCCGAAGATGTTTCTTTCGATTCATCATCGGTTTGCGAAAATTTGAGAGACTCGAACACACATTAACTGTGTGTCGTTTCAATTTTCAGCTTGATCCAGATTTTTAAAGAGCAAA
>NZ_JTLF01000249.1:0-369 GCF_000798855.1 Enterobacter sp. ZOR0014
TGAAAGTTATTGATGGAATCATTAAGGCTGTCGAGATATATAATAAGGTTGTTGAAGCTGGTACAATTATACAAGGAGCTTTCAATGCTGTAATGGCTATGAATCCATTCGTGGCTCTTGGCATAGCAATCGCAGCCATTGTTGCTGGTTTAGTTTACTTCTTCACTCAAACCGAAACAGGTAAAAAGGTTTGGGGTAGTTTCGTAGACTTCTTAAAGAGTGCATGGGACGGAATAGTTTCATTCTTTAGCGGTATTGGTCAATGGTTTGCTGATATATGGAACGGAGCAGTTGACGGAGCTAAAGGCATTTGGCAAGGCTTAGTCGATTGGTTCAGTGGAATTGTACAAGGTGTTCAAAATAATGTTC
>NZ_JTLF01000168.1:0-57954 GCF_000798855.1 Enterobacter sp. ZOR0014
ATAAGCCAGTCACACCGTCGAAAGAGCGCCCCCGGGGCGCTTTTTTTAGTTTATACCCGCCACGCGCAGTAGCGCCGTCACTACTGCCGCCGCGATGATCACCACAATCAATGGCATTTTTCGCCACGCCAGAAATACCGCAAACGCCACGCCCAGCACGCGCGCCATCCCGGCGAAATGTTCCCCTTCATAAAATGTGGTCGCCAGTGCCACAGAAAACAGCAACACCGTTGCCGCATCTGACAGCAGCGCCTGAGATCGTTCAGAGAGTGCCAGTCGGTTGCCGAGTTTTGCTCCGCCGAGACGCATCAAATAGGTTCCCGCAGACAAAATGGCGATGCCGAGAATAAAAATCGTCATATTTCCCATTATTTCTTCCTCGCAGCGAGACCGAGTAAAGAGAGCAGCACCGGTAATCCCACCGGGGCAAACGGTACGGCAGCCAGGGATAGCACGGCACCGCTACAGGCGCGGATTAATGTGGTACGGTTTTTAAACGCGGGAACCACTAACGCCAGCAGAATGGCCGGAAAGACCGCATCCAGCCCGATGGTTTCCGGGGCCGGGAGCAGCTTACCGACCATGGCGCCCAGCAAGGCGCCCACCGGCCAGATAATTGCCACGCCTAAACCACATAACCAGTACGCCGCCTTACGCTGCTCGGGCGTTTTTTGCGACAGGCCAAACACCACGCTTTCGTCATTCATAATGTGGCAGCCCAACAGGCTCAGGCCGCGCTTGCCTACCAGTTCACGCACCGTCACGCCAAACGGCACATGGCGTGCGTTGACCAGCAAACCGGCTGCCGCCGCCGCCAGAGGGTTACCGCCGCTGGCCACAATGCCGATAAACATAAATTCCGATGCGCCCGCGAGGACGGTGAGCGAGAGAACAAACGGCACCCAAAGCGGGAAACCGTAGGCCATCGCCAGTGAGCCGTAAGACATCCCGACCACGCCGACCGCGAGGCAAACCAGGATGATTGCTTTTATCGTGTCGCCTTTAAGGCAGGAGAGATGATGCTTCATACAATTTTAGCCATATCGAACGTGTATCCATTATAATGAACGCAACAAAGCTGTTTTTCAAGACGAACGATTCGTTCGATTTATAGAACAAAAAGGGCCGTTATATGACGCAGCCAATTAGCGTAATCGCCAAAAGCCTGGTGCGAGAACGCCTGCGAACCGGGCTTTCACTGGCGGAAATTGCCCGCCGTGCCGGGATCGCTAAATCCACGCTTTCCCAGCTGGAATCCGGTAACGGCAACCCCAGCCTGGAGACGCTGTGGTCGCTCTGCGTGGCGCTGGATATTCCCTTCGCCCGTTTGCTGGAGCCGCAGTTGCCGAGCACGCAGGTGATCCGCCGTGGTGAAGGAACGAAAGTGGTTGCCGGACAGGCAAACTATGAAGCCATACTGCTGGCGGCGTGCCCGCCAGGCGCGCGACGGGATGTCTATCTCCTGATGACCCAGCCGGGTGCAGACCGCATTTCTCAGCCGCATTCGCCAGGCTCGGTAGAACATATTATCGTCATGCAGGGAAGGGCCCTGGTCGGCCTGCTGGATGCGGCAGAAGAGCTCGCCGCCGGGGATTACATCTGTTACCCCGCCGACCAGCCGCACATTTTTAAGGCGCTGGAGCCAGACACGCATGCGTTGCTGGTGGCGGAACAAAATTAACGTAGATACGGAAAATCATGTCGCTTAAAGCCATTGCCAAAGAGCTGGGACTCTCCATTACGACCGTCAGCCGCGCCCTCAACGGCTATGACGACGTCTCTGCTGAGACGCGCGCCCGCGTGGAAGCCGAGGCTCAGCGCCGTGGTTACCGACCTAACACCTTCGCCCGCCGCCTGAAGATGGGCAAAATTGACGCGGTCGGGCTGGTGTTTCCCGTCCATCCTGTTCCGCTCAATAACAGCGTATTTATGGACATGGTCGGCGAAATTAGCCACGAACTGGCGCGACATGAGATCGACTTACTGCTCATTGCCGATGACGATCTGGCGGATAAGCACAGCTATATGCGCATGGTACAAAGCCGGCGCGTCGACGCGCTGATTGTGGCGCATACGCTGGATCGCGATCCGCGGCTTGAGCAGCTGCAGGCCGCCGGGTTCCCTTTCCTGGCGCTTGGGCGCAGCCAGCTGCCGCAGCCTTACGCGTGGTTTGATTTCGATAACTATGCCGGTACGTACAATGCTACCCGCTGGCTGATTGAGAAAGGCCATCAGCGTATTGCGCTGCTCGGCGAAAGCAATAATCAGGCATTTATCACCCAGCGCCGTCAGGGCTATCTGGACGCTCTGCGGGAAGCCGGGCTTTCCAGCGAATGGCTGCGCGCCATGCCGCCGTCGCGCCGCATGGGATATGCCACCACAAAAGAACTGCTTGCTCTGCCGCAACCGCCCACGGCGATCATTACTGACTGCAACACCCACGGCGACGGGGCGGCGATGGCGCTTGAACAGCTGGGGCGTTTATCCGGCGACAACCCCGTGTCGCTGGTGGTCTACGACGGACTGCCGCAGGACAGTATCGTCGATACCGACGTGGCGTCGGTGATCCAGTCCACCCGTCAGGGTGTCGGAAAACAGATTGCCGACATGGTCCGCCGGCTGATTAACGGCGACGATATTGCGCAGCTTCAGGTGCTCTGGCAACCGGAATTCTCCCCCGGCCAGACGGCCTGAATATCTCCATTTTCTAAACCCGATCACAAATCCGAAACGTTTTGGTTTGTATCCGAAACGTTTCGGATCAAAACTCAAGGCATCCCATGACAGGAGATGTCTGATGCAAGATTCTATTTTACGACTTGAAAGCGCGACGGTAGATGTGGTGATAAAAACGCGCCCGTTCGCCGAAATTATTTACTGGGGGCCGCATCTTCAGTACTTTTCGCCACAAAATGCTGAAACCCTTTCCCGGCCCGTTGCTAACGGCAGGCTGGATGTCGATTCTCCGGTTACGCTGATGGCTGAACTCGGGCATGGCCTGTTTGGCTCGCCGGGTATTGAGGGGCACCGACAGGGGCTGGACGGTTCCCCGGTATTCAGAACTACGCGGGTACAGCAGGAATTAAACACCCTGACGATTACCGCTGAAGATGACTATGCGGGCCTGCGTCTGACCAGCGAGCTGGCGCTGGACGACAGCGGCGTGCTGGTGGTTCGTCACGGTTTAACGAACCTGAAAGCACGTCCCTGGCAGGTTGACCGCTTTGCCGTCACGCTGCCGGTGGCCGAGCGCGCCCGGGAGGTGATGGCCTTCCACGGACGCTGGATCAGAGAGTTCCAGCCGCACCGCGTAAACCTTGAGCACGACAGCGTTGTGATTGAAAACCGCCGGGGTAAAACCTCCCACGAACACTTTCCTGCACTGATAGCCGGTACGCCATCGTTCAGCGAAATGCAGGGTGACGTCTGGGGCGTGCATCTGGGCTGGAGCGGGAACCATCGCCTGCGCGCGGAAGCGAAAACCGACGGTCGCCGTTATATTCAGGCCGAAGCGCTCTACCTGTCGGGGGAAATGGCGATAGAAGAGGGCGATACGCTCTGGACACCGCGCCTGTATGCCAGCTACTCCCCGCGGGGCCTGAACGGCATGAGCCAGTCTTTCCATCGCTACCTGCGCGACAACGTCATCCGCTTCCCGGAAAATAAACCGCGTCCGGTACACCTCAATACCTGGGAGGGGATCTACTTCAACCACGATCCGGATTACATCATGCGCATGGCCGACGAGGCCGCCACGCTGGGCGTGGAGCGCTTTATTATTGACGACGGCTGGTTCAAAGGCCGCAATGACGACCACGCCGCGCTGGGCGACTGGTATCTGGATGAGAAAAAATATCCGAATGGCCTGACGCCGGTGATTGACCACGTCAAACGGCTCGGCATGGAGTTTGGTATCTGGGTTGAGCCGGAGATGATCAACCCGGACTCCGATCTGTATCGCGCGCATCCTGACTGGGTGCTGGCGCTGCCGGGCTATGCCCAAGCGACCGGGCGTCATCAGCTGGTGCTCAACCTCAACATTCCGCAGGCTTTTGATTATCTTGTGGAACGCATGAGCTGGCTGCTGGGCGAGCATGCGATCGACTACGTGAAATGGGACATGAACCGCGAGCTGGTGCAGCCGGGACACAACGGTAAAGCCGCCGCCGACGCCCAGACCCGTCAGTTTTACCGGCTGCTGGACGTGCTGGGCGAGCGCTTCCCGCATATTGAATTCGAATCCTGCTCTTCCGGCGGCGGGCGCATTGATTACGAAGTGCTGAGCCGGAGCCATCGCTTCTGGGCGTCCGACAACAACGACGCACTGGAGCGCAGCACCATCCAGCGTGGCATGAGCTATTTTTTCCCGCCGGAGGTGATGGGGGCGCATATCGGTCATCATAAATGCCACGCCACCTTCCGCCAGCACAGCATTGAATTTCGCGGCCTGACGGCGCTGTTTGGCCATATGGGGCTGGAGCTGGATCCGCTCACCGTGGACGCGCAGGAGCGCGAGGGGTATCGACATTACGCCGCGCTGCACAAGCAGTGGCGAGAGGTGATCCACCACGGCACCCAATGGCGGATTGATATGCCGGACGCCACCACGCTGGCGCAGGGGATTGTGAGCGAAGACAAGGCGCAGGGGCTATTTATGGTCAGCCAGCTCGCGATGCCGGATTACAGCCTGATGATGCCGCTGCGCATGCCGGGGCTGGAGGCCAGCGCGCAGTACCGCGTCGCGCTGCTCGATCACCCGAATATTCAAATTACGGGCGAAGGCGGGCACACCATGCGCAAGCTGCCGGCGTGGATGGAAACACCGCAAACGGTGAGCGGTGAGTGGCTGATGCAGGCGGGCATTGCGCTGCCGATTCTCGATCCGGAAACCGCCATTCTGATTGGCGTGGAACGCGTGTAAAGGTGATGGGCCGGGAAACTGGCCCTCCGTTGAGGATAAAAATAATGAATACAACAACCTGTACCCACAAAGACAACCCAAATTTCTGGATCTTCGGGCTGTTCTTCTTTCTCTACTTCTTCATCATGGCCACCTGCTTTCCGTTCCTGCCGATCTGGCTGTCGGATATCATCGGCCTGAATAAAACCCATACCGGGATTGTTTTCTCCTGCATCTCGCTGTCGGCCATTGCGTTCCAGCCGGTGCTGGGGGTGATTTCGGACAAGCTGGGGCTGAAAAAACACCTGCTGTGGATAATCTCGGTGCTGTTATTCCTGTTCGCACCGTTCTTCCTGTACGTCTTCGCGCCCCTGCTGAAAACCAGTATCTGGCTGGGGGCGTTGAGCGGCGGGTTGTATATCGGTTTTGTCTTCTCGGCGGGATCGGGCGCAATCGAGGCCTACATCGAACGCGTGAGCCGCAACAGCTTCTTCGAATACGGCAAGGCGCGCATGTTCGGCTGTCTCGGCTGGGGGCTATGCGCGTCTACGGGCGGCATCCTGTTCGGCATCGATCCGTCGTATGTATTCTGGATGGGATCAGGGGCCGCATTGCTGTTGATGCTGCTGCTGGTGGTCGCGAAGCCGAAGCCCAACCAGACGGCGCAGGTGATGAACGCCCTGGGAGCCAACCAGCCGCAGATCACTGCCAGAACCGTCTTTAAGCTGTTCCGCCAGCGCAGAATGTGGATGTTCATTCTGTACGTGATTGGCGTTGCCTGCGTGTATGACGTTTTCGATCAGCAGTTTGCCACCTTCTTTAAAACCTTCTTCGCCACGCCGCAGGAAGGCACTCGCGCCTTTGGCTTTGCCACCACGGCGGGGGAAATCTGTAACGCCATCATCATGTTCTGCTCGCCGTGGATCATTAACCGTATCGGCGCGAAAAATACGCTGCTGATCGCCGGGGTGATAATGGCGACGCGTATTATCGGCTCGTCGTTCGCCACCACCGCCGTGGAGGTGATTGCCCTGAAGATGCTGCACGCGCTGGAAGTCCCGTTCCTGCTGGTGGGCGCCTTTAAGTACATCACCGGGGTGTTTGATACCCGACTGTCGGCGACTATCTATCTGATCGGCTTCCAGTTTGCCAAACAGTCGGCGGCGATTTTCCTTTCTGCCTTTGCCGGAAATATGTATGACCGGATCGGTTTCCAGGAGACGTATTTGATGCTGGGCTGTTTCGTGCTGGCAATTACGGTGGTGTCGGCGTTTACGTTGAGCAGCAGGCAGGAGATTGCTGCCGCCTCGGGGGCAGCAGCGTTAACACATCAGTCCAGGTAAAACACTTCGGTAAGCTCCGTACTCACCGGGCTGTTATCCGGGTTTGACGGCATAACGTCGACCATATGTTCCCACCAGCGCTGGCAAACGTCGGTATTCGCTACCGCGCGCCAGCGCTCCTCCGATTCAATCTCCACGGTCGCAAACAGCAGGTTGCGTGCTTTGTCGAGATAAATGGCGTAGCGGTGCGCGCCGTGGTCTTTCAGCACCGCTTCAAGCTCGGGCCATATGGGGTTATGGCGACGCGCATACTCCTCGTGCGCGTCCGGGTTTACCTGCATCACAAACGCTTTGCGGATCATCATGCCTCCATTCGCTTTCGCGGACGGCTATGGGTACAAATCCAGTGCCGACTGCATCGGCGTAACGCCAAAGCGTTTACCGAGTGCAATCAGCTCTTCCCGGGTAATGGTCTGCTTCATACCGCCCATGGAATAGACCTTCACCAGCACTTCAGCTGATTTTTCAGCGGTATCGATCAGGCCGAAAGTTTCATCCAGCGTCGGGCCGCTGCCGAAAACGCCGTGGAACGGCCACAGCACCAGAGAATGCTTTTGCATCTCTTTGGCGGTTGCCTGGCCGATCTCGTCGGTACCGGGCACCATCCACGGCAGAATGCCGACGCCGTCCGGGAAGACCACCAGGCACTCGGTGCTGCCTTCCCACAGCTTGCGGGTGATGAGATCGGCGTTGTTTTCCAGCACGTAGGTCAGGGCAATCAGATTGGTGGCGTGGCAGTGCATGATGACGCGGTCTTTACCGTGGGTCGCCTTGATGCGCTGGCAGTGCGAGAGGAAGTGCGCTGGCAGTTCAGAGGTGGGTACTGCCTCGTCCGTGAGCCCCCAAAGAATGTGGTAGCCCGCGCCGTCGCTGTCCACCCTCACGACGCCGAGACTGGCCTGCGGGTCGAGCTGGACGTTGCGAAAGAACTTGCCGGATCCGGTGACGATAAACGGCGTGTTAGCGAGCAGCGGCATCGGCTGGCTCAGGGCGATATAGCGCGGTTTTTGATGGAAATCAGCGGTGTACGGCTCGATGTCGGCATCGTCCAGGCGCAGCGTCAGGTTGCCGCCGTTACGCTCATCCCACCCTTTCAACCAGGCGTCAGAGGTGGCTTTAATCATGCCCTGGACGAACCAGGAATGGGTGATGGTCTGCATACTGTGGTTCCTTTGAAAATGCCGGGTGGCGCTATGCTTACCCGGCCTACTTATACTGCGGGGAGGGTTGAATCACCCGCGTGTGCTCAACACGTCTTTCTCATACGCCCGCACGTTCTCCAGCCACTGGCTGCCTGTTGGTACGTCGTTGCGCTGACAGTACATTTCCCACACGGCCTGCCACGGCAGCGATTTCTGCTCTTCCAGCAGCGCCAGGCGGGCCGTGTAGTCACCTTCCTGCTCCAGCTGTTTCAGTGCTTCAGTGGGCTCCAGCAGGGCACGAAGCAGCGCTTTCTTCATGTTGCGGGTGCCGATAACCCACGCCGCGATGCGGTTGATGGAGGCGTCAAAGAAGTCGAGGCCAATATGAACGCGGTCGAACAGGTCGTGGCGAACGATCTCGCTGGCAATGGCCTGCGTTTCGTCATCCAGCAACACCACATGGTCGCTGTCCCAGCGCACCGGACGGCTGACGTGCAGCAGCAGGCGCGGCACGTAGAGCATGGCGGCAGAGATTTTGTCGGAGATGACCTCCGTCGGGTGGAAGTGCCCGGCATCCAGACACAGGGCAGTCTGGCGGCTGGTGGCGTAACCCATATAGAACTCGTTCGAGCCGACGGTATAACTCTCCGCGCCAATGCCGAACAGCTTGCTCTCCACGGCATCAATATGGTGCGCCGGGTTAAGCTTCTCGCTAATGGCTTCATCCAGTGCAGCCAGCAGGCGCTGGCGCGGGGCGAGGCGGTCAATGGTGACGTCCTTCATGCCGTCCGGGATCCAGATATTCATCACCGACGGGGTACCAAGCTGTTCACCAAACCAGGCTGAAACGCGGCGGCAGGCCTTCACGTGGTCGATCCAGAACTGACGGATTTCATCGTTGGCGTGAGCAAGGGTAAAGCCGTCAGCGCTGAGCGGGTGCGAGAAGCAGGACGGGTTGAAGTCTAGGCCCAGACCGTTGGCTTTTGCCCACGCCACCCAGTTTTTAAAGTGTTTCGGCTGGATTTCATTACGCGCGACCGGCTCGTCGGATTCCAGATAAATCGCGTGCAGGTTCAGGCGCTTCGGACCGGGTATCAGGCTGAGCGCCAGCGTCAGATCGGCGCGCAGTTCGGTCGCGTTGCGCGCTTTTCCGGGATAGTTACCGGTTGCCTGAATACCCCCCGTCAGGGAACCGCCTGGGTTTTCGAAGCCGGCGACGTCATCGCCCTGCCAGCAATGCATGGAGACCGGCAGACGGTCGAGCTGACGCAGTGCCGCTTCGACATCCACGCCGACGGCGGCGAAACGCTGTTTAGCCAGGTTCCAGGCTTGTTCAAGTTGAGTGGTCATGCGCAAAGCTCCTTAGTCAGTCGGTTTTGCTGAAACTGCTCCCGGTAGCGGGCAATTTCATGGCAGGGATCGGGAAGGAACGTGGTCAGGCTGCCGCTGGCGGTGACTACCGAGCGGAAATCGTCCACGCTGGCCAGTTCGTCAAGGGTCATCAGCTGAATGCCGATATTGCCGAGCGTGGAGGCCTCGACCGGGCCCGCCACCACGGTGATGCCGCAGGCATCGGCACAAAGCTGGTTTAACAGCGCGTTCTGGCAACCGCCGCCAACAATATGCAGCGTGTCGAACGGTCTGCCGCGAAGGCTGGCCAGCTCGCTCAGCACATCCGCATAAAGCAGGGCAAGACTGTCAAAAATACAGCGCGCCAGTTCGGCCGGGCTTGATGGTACAGGCTGTCCAGCCTCGCGGCAGGCGGCCTGGATCTCGGTGCTCATGTGCGCCGGATTGATAAAGCGATCGTCATTGGGATGAATCAGGAACGTACAGGCTTTGCGCTTTTCGGTGTCGGCGATAAGCCCGGGCAGATCGGTAATTTTCTGCTCCTTAAGCACCCGCTGGAGCAGCCACAACCCCATAATGTTCTTTAACACCCGATAGCGCCCTTCGGCCCCGCCTTCGTTGGTGATATTTGCGGCCATTGCCTCCTCGCTGACGTAAGGCGTTTTGCTTTCAAAGCCCATCAGCGACCAGGTGCCGGAAGAGAGATAGGCGGCATCTTTACTGCAAAGCGGTGAGGCAATAACCGCGCTGGCGGTATCGTGGCTCGCCACGGCAACGACCGGGATCGCATTCCCCTGCGGGCACACCCACTGGCCGATGACGTTGCCGGGATGGGTCGGCGTACCGAACCACGCCGGGGATGCGCCCGTCCAGGCCAGCAGGTGCTCATCCCAGTTATCCG
The DNA here is from genome assembly GCF_000798855.1 of Enterobacter sp. ZOR0014. Taxonomy (NCBI): domain Bacteria; kingdom Pseudomonadati; phylum Pseudomonadota; class Gammaproteobacteria; order Enterobacterales; family Enterobacteriaceae; genus Enterobacter; species Enterobacter sp. ZOR0014. Next base: position 9,637 of record NZ_JTLF01000168.1, read on the forward strand.
AGTTGATGTTGACCAGCTGGGTGGTGGTGGCGTTGGTATATTCCCAGTTCATGTTGCCGGTCAGGCGATAGCTCAGGTAGTCCGGGATCAGCAGCACATGGGCAACGTCTGCTGCCAGCCCTGGCTGCTGCTCGACCAGCGCGCGCAGCTGATACAGCGTGTTAAACGGCAGAAACTGTATGCCGCTGCGCCCGTAGATATCATCCTTACCGAGCCGGGCGATGGCCTGCGCCATCAGGCCATCCGTGCGGCTGTCGCGGTAGGAGACGGGCAGGCCAACGCGAGCGCCGCTGCTGTCCAGCAAGACATAATCGACGCCCCAGGTATCTATGCCGATGCTGTCGATGAGGATCCCGCTATCGCAGACTTTTTTGAGCCCGGTACGGATCTCCGTCTCAAGTTCATCAATGTTCCAGGTATCAAAGCCGTCCTGTTTTTGCAGGCAGTTCGCAAAACGATGCATCTCGCGAAGGGAAAGGGTGTGCTGGTCGCAGTCCCAGGTGGCGAGCATTACACGGCCGCTGGATGCGCCTAAATCCACAGCGACACAATGGCGAAAGGTCATGGTCGGATCCTTCTTGAAATCATTAGCGCTGAGTGTAAAAAAGGGGCGAAAAGACCACCTTCTCGCCACTGACAGTCCGCAACCCGTGCTGGCAAGAAAGCAAAGATGAACGTGAGGGGGTTCACACTTTTCCGCGAAGGCGCGCCGTTCAGCCACTGTGACGTTGCCCGCAATTCCGGATCTTTCCCGCTTATTCTTGAAAAACAGGCAGGTTTTGCGGCGTTTGCTGTCGAAAATTTAAGGTGAGGGTGAGAGGCCTTATTTACTATTTTGAGAACATTTCTCATTGGTGGGGGGCGTTATGACCATACTGCACAGCGTGGACTTTTTTCCGGCGGGTGGCTCGCCTGTGGCGATAGAGCCGCGGCTGCCGCAGGCGGCTTTCCCGGAGCATCATCATGATTTTCATGAAATCGTGATTGTTGAGCATGGCACGGGCATCCATGTCTTTAACGGTCAGCCCTACACCATCAGCGGCGGCACAGTCTGCTTTGTGCGCGACCACGATCGGCATCTGTATGAGCATACCGACAACCTGTGCCTGACGAACGTGCTCTATCGATCCCCGGACGCATTCCAGTTTCTCGCGGGGCTTCATCAGCTACTGCCGCAGGAGAAGGAAGGACATTATCCGTCGCACTGGCGCGTGAATCAGGCCACGCTGCAGCAGGTTCGCCAGATTTTGCTCCAGATGGAGCAGAGTCAGGACGGACAGGAGATGCATGCGCTCGCCACGCGCGAGATGTTGTTTATGCAGCTGCTGGTGGCGTTGCGCCGCAGTAACCCGGTGGAGGGGGAGAGCAGCGAAGCCCGCCTGAACCAGCTGATGGCCTGGCTGGAGGAACATTTTGCCGAGGATATCTGCTGGGAAATGCTGGCGAGTCATTTTTCACTTTCCCTGCGCACCCTGCACCGCCAGCTTAAGCAGCGAACCGGGCATACGCCCCAGCGTTACCTTAACCGACTGCGGCTGATAAAAGCGCGCCACCTGCTTCGCCACAGTGATGAAAGCGTCACGGATATCGCTTATCGCTGCGGTTTCGGCGACAGTAACCACTTTTCGACGCTGTTTCGTCGGGAGTTCAGCTGGTCTCCGCGTGATATTCGCCAGGGGAGGGACACCTCACTACAGTAACGCGAGCCCAGTCAACGTTTTGCTGCCGTAAAGCGGGTAATAATGTCAGGTTTTCGCCGTTGAGGTGGTGATGTGGCCGCACCGTTAATTCTTCGCAAAGATGACTTTTTTGCCTCCGCTGAACAAGCTGTTGCGGTGGCGGATCGCTATCCGCAAAACGTCTTTGCTGAACACACGCACGAATTTTATGAGCTGGTGCTGGTGTGGCGCGGCAACGGTCTGCACATTCTCAACGATCGGCCTTACCGCATTACCCGGGGGGATCTGTTTTACATTCGTGCCGAAGATAAACACGCCTACGCCTCGGTGAATGACCTGGTTTTACAGAACGTTATCTACTGCCCCGATCGGCTCAGCCTTAACGTTGACTGGGCAGCATGCATTCCCGGCTTCAACGGTGCGAAAGGCTCGCCGCACTGGCGTTTAAGCAGCAGCGGCATGACTGCCATCCGTCAGGCCATTTCCCTCCTTGAACAGGAGAGCTATAAAATCGATCCGCTGGCTAATCCGATGGCCGAGATCCTCTTCGCACAGCTGGTGATGATGCTTAAACGGCATCGCTACGAGACGGATAACCCCTCCGCAACGCAGCAGGAGACCCTTCTCGATAAGCTGATTGCCACGCTGGCGGCCAGCCTGAATAAAAGCTTTGTTCTGGAAAAGTTCTGCGAGCAGGAGCAGTGCAGCGAACGTGCCCTGCGTCAGCAGTTCCGTACCCAGACGGGCATGACGGTAAATCACTATTTGCGCCAGCTGCGCATTTGCCACGCCCAGTATTTGCTCCAGCATACAGAGTTCATGGTCAGTGACGTGGCAATGCGCTGCGGCTTTGAGGACAGTAACTACTTTTCGGTGGTCTTTAATCGCGAGGTAGGGATGACGCCGGTGCAATGGCGTCATCACAGTCGCAGGGCGGCGTAATCAGTTCGCCATACCGAGGCCGACAATGTTGGCCGCAATGATAATCACCACGCAGCCCAGGCTCAGAACGCCCACCGGTCGGCGTCCGGCATTGTTCCACTCCCTCAAGATGAGACCCACCAGTCCGCCGCACAGCACGTAGAAGCTCATGTGCAGCATCCAGCTCATATAGTCATATTGTGCCGGGATGCTGGCGTGTCCCCAGGCGTAGAAAAAGAACTGCAGGTACCACATCAGTCCGCCGAGTGCCGAAAGCAGTACGTTGGTGATGATGACCCGTTTTGCCAGTGAGAAGTCGGCTTTTAGCGACAAACTCTCAACTTTTGCCAGACGAATTACGCAATAGCCGAGGTTAACCAGTGCGCCGCCGCCCATGATCACTACGTAGCTGGGCAGCGCCACGTACAGCGGGTCGACGCCCAGCGCGGCGGCCGCCTCGTGCATCGGTTTGGCGGCGTTCATGGCAAACGACATTCCGGCGGAGAAGATGCCGCACATTACCGCCAGCAGCAGACCCTTTTTCAGGTTAAAGTCCTCGGCTTTAATGCCCATCTTGCGCTCTTTCAACTGGCCCGCGCGGGTCACTATTCCGACGCCAATAACCGCTACCAGCACGCCCAGCAGCGTCATTCTGCCGCCTTCGGTATTCAGTAACACGTCGAGGTTACCGTTGAGGATGGGCGTCATCAGAGTGCCGACAATCAGCGTGATGCCAATCGCGATGCCGATCCCCATCGACATGCCGAGATAGCGCATGGTGAGGCCGTAGTTAATATTGCCGATGCCCCACATGGCACCAAACAGAAACACCGGCAGCAGAGTGGAGGCGTTAAAAGAGGAGAAGTAGCCCCAGAAATCCGGGAGTAGCATGGCGCTGATAGCCCAGGGAAGCAGGATCCAGGAGACCACACCGCCAACCGACCACATGGTTTCCCATGACCACTGCCTGACTTTTTTAAACGGAGCATAGAAGCAGGCTGCACTGGCCGCACCTATCAAATGCCAGAAAATACCCATCGTAATCGCATGATTCATGTTTACGTCCTCATCGTTTTTATCGGTCAATGGCATCCCACCGACCCGATGAGTGTAAAAATTAAGCAGAACGACCACCTTCGGGAGGCTGCCGCACTTTGGTTTTAAATGGCAATCAACGCGTTAAGCGGGTGAGCAGATTCACATTTTCACGCTTCATCAGAAAAGGAATGACCTTACAAAAACTACGGCATTGATAATCATTTTCAATATCATTTAATTAACTATAATGAACCAACTGCTTACGCGGCATTAACAGCTGTGCCGCCCGACAATAATGGAGAGGATTATGAGTTATACACTGCCATCCCTGCCGTATGCCTACGACGCACTGGAACCGCATTTCGACAAGCAGACGATGGAAATCCATCACACTAAACACCACCAGACCTATGTGAACAACGCGAATGCTGCGCTGGAAAGCCTGCCAGAGTTCGCTAACCTGTCTGCTGAAGAACTGATCACTAAACTGGACCAGCTGCCAGCGGACAAGAAAACCGTTCTGCGTAACAACGCGGGCGGCCACGCTAACCACAGCCTGTTCTGGAAAGGCCTGAAAACCGGTACCACCCTGCAGGGCGACCTGAAAGCGGCTATCGAGCGCGACTTCGGCTCCGTTGACAACTTCAAAGCGGAATTCGAAAAAGCCGCTGCAACCCGTTTCGGCTCTGGCTGGGCGTGGCTGGTTCTGAAAGGTGACAAACTGGCGGTGGTTTCCACTGCTAACCAGGACTCCCCGCTGATGGGTGAAGCGATCTCTGGCGCATCCGGCTTCCCGATCCTGGGTCTGGACGTGTGGGAACACGCTTACTACCTGAAGTTCCAGAACCGTCGCCCTGACTACATCAAAGCGTTCTGGGATGTGGTGAACTGGGACGAAGCAGCAGCGCGTTTCGCCGCTAAAAAATAAGGTTGCATTGACGCCTGTGAGAAGCGAGTCTGATGACTCGCTTTTTTTGTATCTGCGTAATGGAGGCAGCGATGCATTACCCGGTGAATGTGTTTACAGGCAAGGTAAGGGAGTACGACGGCAGCCGCCCGAGCGCCATCGCGAAAGTGCAGGTTGACGGTGAACTGACCTTAACCGACCTTGGGCTGGCAGGCGATGAGCAGGCCGAAAAGAAAATCCACGGCGGGCCGGATCGCGCGCTGTGTCACTATCCTCGCGAGCACTATCAGCACTGGAAAACCGAATTTACTGACCAGGCGGACCTCTTCGTCGCGCCTGCATTTGGTGAGAATCTCTCGACGGAAGGGCTGACGGAAAAGAATGTGTTTATCGGCGATATTTATCGCTGGGGCGACGCCCTGATTCAGGTGACGCAGCCTCGCTCGCCGTGCTTCAAGCTCAACTACCACTTCGGCATTCAGGATATGTCGGCCCAGCTGCAAAGCGCGGGTAAAACCGGCTGGCTGTACCGGGTGGTGCTGGCCGGGCAGGTTTCGGCGGATGCGCCGCTTGAGCTGGTTTCGCGCCTGAGCGACGTGTCGGTGTATGACGCCTGCGCCATCGCCTGGCATATGCCGTTTGATGATGAACAATATCATCGGTTGCTGTCTGCGGCGGGGTTATCGACCAGCTGGACCAGAACGATGCAGAAGCGGCGGTTAAGCAACAAGATCGAAGATAATTCGCGGAGATTGTGGGGAAAATAGTGCTCCGCAGAAAGTAGGCCGGGTAAGGCGAAGCCGCCACCCGGCACATACCGTTACGAACGCTTATACAACGGCAGCCACAGCGTTAACCGCAACCCGCCCAGCGGGCTGTCGTCAGCTTTCACCCAGCCGCGATGCTGTTGCATGGCGGTTTCAACAATTGCCAGACCCAAACCTGTACCGCCGGATTCACGGTCGCGCGCTTCGTCAGTACGGTAGAACGGACGGAAAATCTGCTCCCGATCTTCAGGGCTGACGCCAGGACCGTCGTCATCCACGATAACGGTGATCCCGTCTTTATCTACCGAGAACGCCACCTCAATCTTGGTATGCGAGTAGCGCAGAGCGTTACGCACAATATTCTCCAGCGCGCTTTCCAGCGTGTTGGGGTTGCCGTACAGCGGCCATGGACCCGGCGGGAAGTTGACGGTGAACGATTTGCCCATCTGTTCCGCTTCGAACGCCGCGTTGTCCAGCACCTCATGCCACAGGTGATTGGCTTTCACCGTTTCGCTGACCAGCGCGTTTTTCTGCTGGTTGCGTGACATCACCAGCAGGTCATTAATCATGCTGTCCAGGCGGTGAGCTTCCGTTTCAATACGTTCCAGCTCTTTACTTTCCCCACTGCGGCGGCGCAACAGCGCGGTGCCAAGCTGCAAACGCGTAAGCGGGGTGCGCAGCTCGTGCGAGATGTCCGATAGCAGACGCTGCTGTGCGGTCATCATTCGATCGAGCGCGCTGACCATCTGGTTAAAACTGGTCCCGGCGGCAAGGAATTCCTGTGGCCCCGCTTCCAGCTCAGGGTGTTGTCGCAGGTTACCCTGCGCCACTTCATCGGCGGCGTTTTTCAGCTTACGTGCGGGTTTTGCCAGACTCCATGCCAGCCATAACAGCAGCGGCGAGCTGACCAGCATGGTAACAATCAGCAGCAGGAGCGGACGGTCAAATAGCAGGTTGATGAAATCGGACTGGGAACTGCTCGCAGGGCGAATCAAATAGAGCTGGTAATTGTCTTCCCCATCCCGTACCGAGAAAGGACCGACCATCTCTACCCGACCATATTTCTTTTTCTGTGGGTGATCGGCATTATCCGCCTGGCCAATAAAGTTACGGATAATCTGCATTTCATTGCGATCGGCCCCAATGACGCGGCCTTCGCTGGTGACCAGCAAAAGGCGTTGCCCGGGCGGCGCCCACTTGTCGATAGCGCGAAACAGCCTGCGCCACCACATCAAATCGTTCGGCGGATCGTTTGCCAGCTCCGCTTCAACATGCTGCTCGATCATCACGCCCTGACGTTGCTCGCTGTCAAGAAGCTCCGTCATCTGGCGTGAGTCGAGTTTTGGCAACATCAACACGAGCATTAAAACCAGGGCCAGCGTCAGCCAGAAGATGGCAAAGATGCGGGCGGTTAAGCTGCCTATCATGAAGCGGAAACCATCAGATAGCCGCGACCACGCAGGGTTTTAAACCATGGGTGACCGTCTTTACGCTCCGGCAGCTTGCGGCGCAGGTTAGAGATGTGCATGTCGATGGCGCGGTCAAACGGGGTAAGACGTTTGCCCAGCACTTCCTGACTCAGGTGTTCACGCGATACCACCTGGCCGAGGTGCTGCGCCAGCAGATAAAGCAGGGTGAACTCTGTGCCGGTCAACTCCAGGGTCTGACCGTCGAAGCTCGCTTCCTGACGACCTGGGTTCAGGCTCAGGGAGTCCACTTCCAGCGTGGGTGAGCTGTTGTCGGTATTCTGCTGCTGCTCGCTCCAGTGGGAACGGCGCAGGATAGCGCGAATACGGGCCACCAGTTCACGATCGTTGAACGGTTTCGGTAAATAGTCATCCGCACCCAGCTCAAGGCCGAGAACGCGGTCAAGTTCGCTGCCGCGGGCGGTCAGCATGATAACGGGGGTCTGGTGTGTCTGGCGAAGCTCTTTCAGCGTATCAATACCGTTTTTCTTCGGCATCATGACGTCGAGCAAAAGTAAATCGATGCTGTCGTCAAGGAGACTCAGCGCCTGCTCGCCATCATGGGCAACCAGGACGTTGAAACCTTCCATGTCGAGCAACTCCTTTAAAAGGGATGTGAGCTCTCGGTCATCATCAACTAACAGGATTTTATTCATTGTTTAAATACCTCCGAGGCAGAAATTACGACATCAAGGCTATCTAATCCATGACTTTACGTTGTTTTACACCCCCTGACGCATGTTTGCAGCCTGAATCGTAGACTGTCTCTCGTTGAATCGCGACACGAAAGATTTTGGGAGCAAGTGATGCGCAAAGTTACCGCTGCCGTCATGGCCTCAACGCTGGCGTTCAGTGCGTTTAGCCAGGCCGCTGTAGCTATCAACGGCGATACCGGTCCCTCACCAGAGGGCGCAACGCAGCTCAGTAGCCAAAGCCATATGTTTGACGGCATAAGTTTAACCGAACATCAGCGTCAACAGATGCGAGATCTGATGCAGAGGGCACGACACGACCAGCCCCCTGTTAATGTTAGCGAAATGGAGACAATGCATCGCCTTGTCACCGCAGAAAATTTTGACGAAAGCGCTGTACGCGCTCAGGCCGAAAAAATGGCAGAGGAACAGGTTGCCCGCCAGGTAGAGATGGCGAAGGTCCGTAACCAGATGTTCCACCTGCTAACGCCCGAGCAGCAAGCGGTTTTGAACACCCGACATCAGCAACGAATGGACCAGTTGCGTGAGGTTGCACGGATGCAGCGAAGCCTGGATGCGACGCTTTTCAGTAGCAATAGCAGTACCCGTAGTAACCAGTAAACCCTGTTTTCCTTGCCATAGACACCATCCCTGTCTTCCCCCACATGATGTGGGGGTTTTTTTTGCCCCGCCTTCTGATTTGTTAACCGTTTATTCATCCTCCGTCCCCCTATGCTTCCGTTATACTAGCGGCAAGACATGACAGGAGCGTTTATGAATCAATCCTATGGAAGGCTGGTAAGCCGGGCCGCTATTGCGGCAACCGTTGTGGCGTCTGGCCTGTTACTGATTAAAATCTTTGCCTGGTGGTATACCGGTTCGGTCAGTATTCTGGCGGCGCTGGTGGATTCGCTAATGGATATTGCCGCCTCGCTAACCAACCTGCTGGTGGTGCGCTATTCACTGCAGCCCGCGGATGAAGAGCACACGTTTGGGCACGGTAAAGCGGAGTCGCTGGCCGCGCTGGCGCAAAGCATGTTTATTTCCGGTTCTGCACTGTTCCTGTTTTTGACCGGCATTCAGCATCTCGTCTCGCCGACACCGATGAACGATCCCGGCGTGGGCGTAGTGGTGACGGTCGTTGCACTTATAAGCACACTTGTTCTGGTAACGTTCCAGCGCTGGGTGGTTCGCAAAACGCAAAGCCAGGCTGTACGGGCGGATATGCTTCATTATCAATCTGATGTTATGATGAATGGGGCAATTCTTATTGCGCTGGGCCTGGCCTGGTATGGCTGGCACCGGGCCGATGCGCTATTTGCGTTAGGTATCGGCATCTATATTTTGTATAGCGCCTTACGGATGGGGTATGACGCGGTGCAATCGTTGCTTGACCGGGCCCTTCCGGACGCAGAGCGCAATGAAATTTTTTCTCTTGTGACCTCCTGGCCTGGCGTCAGCGGTGCACACGATCTTCGAACGCGGCAGTCAGGGCCGACCCGCTTTATTCAGATTCATATTGAAATGGAAGACAACCTGCCACTGGTACAGGCTCACGTGATTGCTGAGCAGGTCGAGCAGGCAATTTTGCAGCGTTTTCCTGGTTCAGACGTCATTATTCACCAGGATCCCTGCTCGGTTGTACCCGGACACGTGGGGCTTTCGTAATTGGTTGTAAAAAAGTGAGCCAGGCCAGCATTTTGTGTATAAATTACCGCCATTTGGTCTGACCTGAATCAATTCAGCTGGAAGGGATTGATATACTATTTGCAGTATTCGTTGGTCGATAAGTTTCTTCCGGCAACAGATTTCAATTTTGCATTCCTAAGTTCAGAGGTAGTCATGATTAAGAAAATCGGTGTGTTGACAAGCGGCGGTGATGCGCCGGGCATGAACGCGGCAATTCGTGGTGTTGTCCGTGCAGCGCTGACGGAAGGTCTGGAAGTTTTTGGTATCTATGATGGTTACCTGGGTCTGTATGAAGATCGTATGGTTCAGCTCGACCGTTACAGCGTGTCCGACATGATTAACCGTGGCGGTACCTTCCTTGGGTCTGCGCGCTTCCCGGAATTCCGTGACGAACACATCCGTGAAGTGGCTATCGAGAACATGAAAAAACGCGGTCTGGACGCGCTGGTGGTTATCGGCGGTGACGGCTCTTACATGGGTGCAAAACGTCTGACCGAAATGGGTTTCCCGTGCATCGGTCTGCCGGGCACCATCGACAACGACATCAAAGGCACTGACTACACTATCGGCTTCTTTACTGCACTGGGTACCGTTGTTGAAGCGATTGACCGTCTGCGTGATACCTCGTCTTCTCACCAGCGTATCTCTATCGTTGAAGTGATGGGCCGTTACTGCGGTGACCTGACGCTGGCGGCAGCCATTGCGGGTGGTTGCGAATTTATCGTTGTGCCAGAAGTCGAATTTAGCCGTGAAGATCTCGTGGCTGAAATCAAAGCGGGCATCGCGAAAGGTAAAAAACACGCGATCGTGGCTATCACCGAGCACATCTGTGACGTTGACGAGCTGGCGAAGTACATCGAAGCCGAAACCAAACGCGAAACCCGCGCGACCGTACTGGGTCACATTCAGCGTGGCGGTTCCCCTGGCCCTTACGACCGTATTCTGGCGTCCCGTATGGGCGCGTACGCTATCGATCTGCTGCTGCAGGGTCACGGCGGCCGTTGCGTCGGTATTCAGAACGAAAAACTGGTTCACCATGACATCATCGACGCGATTGAAAACATGAAGCGTCCGTTCAAAGGTGACTGGCTGGACTGCGCGAAAAAACTGTACTGATCGGCTCTGTTGCCCGGTGGCAAGGTAAATGCAAAACGGTAACCCTTGGGTTACCGTTTTTTATGTTTGCTCCCTCTCCCGTGGGAGAGGGTTGGGGTGAGGGCATCTGGCTGCTCACATTCTTCTTTTTATTCCTCTACGTTATAGCCAATCTTTTTTTATTCTTTAATCATCGAATCGCTTTCTGGCACGCTGCATTCATCAAAACACTACACAAGAGAGCCGGGCGATGAATAAATGGGGCGTGGGTTTAACATTATTGCTGGCATCGACCAGCGTTCTGGCGAAGGACATCCAGTTACTGAACGTGTCTTACGACCCGACGCGTGAGCTGTACGAGCAGTACAACAAAGCATTTGCGGCGCACTGGAAACAGGAAACTGGCGACAATGTCGTGGTTCGCCAGTCTCACGGCGGCTCCGGTAAACAGGCGACCTCCGTCATCAACGGTATCGAAGCCGACGTGGTGACCCTGGCGCTGGCCTACGATGTCGACGCCATTGCCGAGCGCGGTCGTATCGACAAAAACTGGATCAAACGCCTGCCGGATAACTCTGCGCCATACACCTCGACCATCGTCTTCCTGGTACGTAAAGGCAACCCGAAACAGATTAAAGACTGGAACGACCTGGTAAAACCGGGCGTGTCAGTGATTACACCAAACCCGAAAAGCTCCGGCGGCGCTCGCTGGAACTACCTGGCGGCCTGGGGTTACGCGCTGCATCACAACAACGGTGACCAGGCCAAAGCGCAGGAGTTCGTGAAAGCGCTGTACAAAAACGTCGAAGTGCTGGACTCCGGCGCGCGTGGCGCCACCAATACCTTCGTTGAGCGTGGTATCGGCGACGTGCTGATCGCCTGGGAAAACGAAGCCCTGCTGGCGACCCACGAGCTGGGTAAAGACAAGTTCGAGATCGTCACCCCCAGCGAATCCATCCTCGCAGAGCCGACCGTTTCTGTCGTCGACAAAGTGGTTGATAAGAAAGGGACAAAAGCGGTGGCGGAAGCCTACCTGAAATATCTCTACTCGCCTGAAGGCCAGGAAATTGCGGCGAAAAACTACTATCGTCCACGCGATGCGGCTGTTGCGAAGAAATATGAAGGGGAATTCCCGAAACTGAAACTCTTCACCATTGATGATGTGTTCGGCGGCTGGACGAAAGCGCAGAAAGAGCACTTCTCTAATGGCGGCACCTTCGACCAGATTAGCCAGCGCTAAGCGTTATCAAACGGCACGGTGACCCGGTGTGAGAAATCCACCGGGTTTTTTATTTGGTCATCATTTTGCGTTACTCTTTCGCCTCTATCGAAAACAGGGAACGCGTTGTGAAAAAAATTATCTTATTGATCCTTATTATCATCGCCCTTGCCGCTGGCGGCGTGTACTGGATAAAAGCGGGTAATCCGAATGCGTTGCGTCATATCGTTCTCGACCAGTGCCTGCCTAATCAACTGCAACACCGTAACCCGGCACCCTGCGCACAGGTGAAGCCTGATGCGGGCTATGTCGTATTTAAAGACCGCAACGGGCCGTTGCAGTATCTGCTGATGCCGACATACCGCATTAATGGAACCGAAAGCCCGCTCCTGACCGAGCCTAACACGCCAAATTTCTTCTGGCTGGCGTGGCAGTCGCGCAGCTTTATGACCCTGAAGCGGGGATCTGAGGTGCCTGACAGCGCCATTTCACTGACGATTAACTCGCCGACTGGCCGTACGCAGAACCATTTCCATATTCATATCTCCTGTCTGCGCCCGGACGTACGTGAGAAACTCAATGCGGCACAGGGCGACATTAGCACCCAGTGGCTACCTCTGCCCGGTGGGCTGGAGGGGCACGAGTATCTTGCCCGACGGGTAACGGAGAATGAACTGGTCCAGCGCAGCCCGTTTATGATGCTGGCGGAAGAGCTACCCGAAGCGCGCGACCACATGGGGCGCTTTGCGCTGGCTATGGCGCAGCAGTCGGATGGTTCGTTTGTTTTGCTGGCGACCGAGCGAAACCTGCTCATGCTTAACCGCGCCTCGGCTGAGGAATTGCAGGATCATCAATGCACTATCCTGAAGTGACCCCACCATAAATAGCGTTTACTCGTCCTGCCTGTCGCCGTAGACTTGCTGAAAAAATCTACAGGAGACAGGTATGTCGCTCTGGTTATCTCATCCTCTGCTGCTGCCTTCGTTGATTGTTGGCGTCACCATCGTGCTATGGGCGACGTCGCTATTGCCAGAATTTATCACCGCGCTGCTGTTTTTCACGGCAGCGATGGCCGCCAGAATCGCCCCGCCGGAAGTCATTTTCGGCGGCTTTGCCTCGTCGGCTTTCTGGCTGGTATTCAGCGGTTTTGTACTGGGGGTGGCGATCCGTAAAACCGGTCTGGCTGACAGGGCCGCCCGGGCGCTGTCAGCAAAGCTTACCGATTCCTGGATATTGATGGTGGCGAGTGTGGTGCTGCTGAGCTATGCGTTGGCGTTTGTGATGCCGTCGAATATGGGGCGTATTGCGCTGCTGATGCCGATTGTTGCGGCGATGGCGAAACGTGCCGGTATCCCTGACGGTTCCCGCGCCTGGTTTGGTCTGGCGCTGGCTGTGGGGTTCGGCACTTTCCAGCTCTCAGCAACTATCCTGCCTGCTAACGTCCCTAACCTGGTGATGAGCGGTGCGGCGGAAGGCTCGTACGGCATCCACCTGAACTATGTTCCGTATCTGCTGCTGCACACCCCAGTGCTGGGCATTCTCAAAGGACTGATCCTGATTGGCCTCATCTGCTGGTTATTCCCCGGCAGCCCAAAACCGCCGAAGGATCTGGCGCCAGCTGAACCCATGGGGCAGGATGAAAAGCGCCTCGCCTGGCTGCTGGCGGTGGTGCTGGTGATGTGGGTCACGGAGAGCTGGCATGGTATTGGGCCGGCATGGACTGGGCTGGCGGCGTCCGTCATCGTTATGCTGCCGCGCGTTGGTTTTATCACCGGGGAAGAGTTTTCTGCGGGGGTGAATATGCGTACCTGCATTTACGTCGCGGGCATTCTTGGGCTGGCGATTACTGTTACGCAAACCGGTATCGGCACGGCAGTGGGCGAAGCGTTGCTCCGCATTATGCCGCTGGACGCAGACAAACCGTTCACCAGTTTCCTGGCGCTGACCGGTATCACCACCGCGCTCAACTTCATTATGACTGCTAACGGCGTTCCGGCGCTGTATACCACCCTGGCACAGAGCTTCTCAGATGCCACCGGCTTCCCGCTGCTGTCGGTGATTATGATTCAGGTACTGGGTTATTCCACGCCGCTGCTGCCGTATCAGGCGTCGCCGATTGTTGTGGCGATGGGGCTAGGGAAGGTGCCTGCAAAGGCGGGGATGATGCTCTGTCTGGCGCTGGCCGTTGCGACGTATCTGGTGCTGCTGCCGCTGGATTATCTGTGGTTTAGCTTGCTGGGGAAAGTGTAGTCCGCCCAACCCTCTCCCGAAGGGAGAGGGAGGAGAAGAGCGTAGGGCGGGTTAGCGAAGCGCCACCCGCCGCAAAGGCAATTACGCCTGTTTAGCCGCTTCTGCCGCTTTAACGATCACCGCGAAAGCGTCAGCTTTCAGGGATGCACCGCCAACCAGCGCGCCATCGATGTCTGGCTGGGTGAACAACTCAGCAGCGTTGGATGCGTTTACGGAACCGCCGTACTGGATAATCACTTGCTCAGCCACTTTCGCATCAGCTTTAGCAATATGGTCACGGATGAATTTGTGCACGGCCTGAGCCTGCGCTGGCGTTGCAGATTTGCCGGTACCGATCGCCCAGACTGGCTCGTAAGCAATGACTGCACCTTCGAACGCTGCTGCGCCCTGCGTTTTCAGAACCGCGTCGATCTGACGTGCGCACACTTCTTCGGTTTTGCCCGCTTCGTTTTCCGCTTCGGTTTCACCGATGCACAGAACCGGGATCAGACCCTGCTCTTTCAGCACAGCGAATTTCTTCGCGATGAACTCGTCGGATTCTTTGTGGTAGGTGCGACGCTCTGAGTGGCCGATGATGATGTATTTTGCGCCGATATCTTTCAGCATTTCAGCGGAAGTTTCACCGGTGAACGCGCCAGACAGGTTAACGTCAACGTTCTGTGCACCCAGAATGATGTGGCTGCCGTCAGCGGCGCGTTTAGCCAGGTCCAGGTACATATCCGGCGGAGCGATAGCAACCGCGCAGCCCGTTACGCCAGCCAGCTCTTTACGCAGGTTCGCAACCAGTTCGTTTACCATGTGGCGGCTGCCGTTCAGTTTCCAGTTACCCATCACTAAAGGATGTCGCATTTCAATTCTCCACGCTAAATAAGCGAATTAAGGAATATGGCCGCCCTGTCGGGCAGCATGGTCTGTGAATCAGTATAGAGATTTTCCCTCGAAAGGCTTTGCTTTTTGTCATTAATTCGCCCCGCCGAGGGTGTCAGATAGCGCCAGCTTAATCGGTTCAACTGCGAAGGTCAGTCCTTTTTCGCCGTTATCCGCCACCACATAGCGAATTGCCCCTTCAGTTGTGGCGTAGTACCGCTTGTTTTTACCCGCGGCCAGCAGCTTTTGTAGCTTTTGCTGGCTTTGCTTTTTCGTCAGCGCGGGCGTAAACGCCTGTAATACCGCGCTCATGTACTCCTGCGCCTTCGTTTTTGCCGCTTTCTGCTCTGGTCCCTGGATCGGTAGCCAGGTGATTTGCATGCTTTTGATTTTTAACGTTCCACGCTCCAGCGCCGTGGAGGCATACAAGTTTTCGTTTATCTTGCTCGCCGCGCGGGTCAGGGTTGGGGTATCACGAGAGCTATCAATCGCGCGAAACTCATCCAGCGGCAACGTAGGGTTGGTCTGATTGAAGGTTTCACGAAACTGACTGATGGATTGATCGAACGACGGCGCGCCTGCCAGCAAATAGGGTGCCGTGGTAGGGGCCGACGTGTCGGCGGCGTGCAGCGGAAAACCCGCGCCAAGCATCGCTATACACAGGAAGAGAGTGTGTGCCGAACTTTTCATCAACATTGCCCCTGGCCGTAAGTGCTCATGATTAAAACGATATCTGCCCGGCTTGTCAAAAGGTCACAACTCCAGGGTAAAATGCGGACTAAATGATAATAAGGAACCTTACATGACCATACAGCAGTGGCTGTTTTCATTCAAAGGGCGTATCGGACGCCGTGATTTCTGGGTCTGGATGGTGACGTGGGTTGTCGCCATGCTGCTTCTGTTTTTCGTTGCGTACAATGCCTGGTTGAGCACGCAAACGGCGGCTTTTGCGCTGGTCTGTTTGCTGTGGCCAACGGCGGCCGTGGTGGTGAAACGTCTTCACGATCGTGGCCGTTCCGGCGCGTGGGCCTTTCTGATTATTCTGGCGTGGATGCTGGTCGCAGGGAACTGGGGGATGCTGCCGTCCATTCTTCCCTGGGTGGTGGGCAGACTGCTGCCGTCCGTTATCTTCGTGATGATGATTGTCGATCTGGGCGCGTTTATCGGCACCCAGAGCGAAAATAAATACGGTAAAGACACCCTTGAGGTGAAGTACCGCTGATCACCAGTAGTGTTCGGCGGTCATATGACCCGGTCGGCGGCGAAGATGTTTCGTCATCTGCCGGGTATCCTTCAGAAGCTGTTGCGTATCCCGAACCATCTGCGGGTTACCACACAGCATGACGTGGCTGGTGTCGGCAGTCATCGGCAAACCCACTGCGTTTTCCAGCACACCACTCTCAATTAACGCCGGCACGCGACCGGTCAGCGTACCTGCTACGGTTTCGCGGCTGACGACGGTCTGAATTTTCAGCTTCCCGCCATATCGCTGTTCCAGCGCCTGCATCTGTGGCAAGTAGCTCAGGTCTGCGGCGTAGCGCGCAGCATGCACCAGCACGATGTTTTTAAAGCGCTCAAGGTCTTTGCCATATTGCAGAATGGAGAGGTAGGGGCCAATGGCCGTGCCGGTTGCCAGCATCCAGAGCGTGTCACAATCAGGGATCTCTTCGAGTACAAAGAAACCTGCTGCTTCACTCACAATTTGCACATCGTCACCGGGCTTAAGGGCGGCAAGGCGCGGGCTGAGCTTACCGTCCGGGACGGTCACCAGATAGAACTCAAGATCCGGATTATCCGGCGCGTTAACGTAAGAGTAGGCGCGCTGCACGCGTTCGCCGTCGACATCCAGCCCCAGCTTCGCAAATTGCCCGGCCTTAAACGGGTGAACGGGAGCATGCAGGGTGAGACTAAATAGCGCATCGGTCCAGAACTCTATCTTTGTGACTTTACCTGTTACCCAGTCCGCCATGATCTTCTCCTGTGCTGTTTCTCTGTTCTATCTTCCGTACTTGTGGGAAACATTTCCAGCCCCTTCGGGCCGGAAAGCTCTATCGATCAAACGGTTTTACAGAATGTGCGTCTGTACGTCCGGGTCTTTACGATCGAGATAGTGGATGGACTGAATGCGGCGAATGGTGCGCGATTTACCGCGGATCAGCAGCGTTTCGGTGGTCGCCATATTGCCCTTGCGGGTGATGCCGTCCAGCAGGTCACCTTTGGTGATGCCGGTGGCGGAGAAGACAACGTTGTCGCTGCGTGCCATTTCATTCAGCGCGAGAACCTTATTGGCTTCGATACCCATTGCTTCGCAGCGTGCCAGCTCGTTTTCACCGATACGGCGGTTCTCGTCGCTGTCGCCTTTCACCTCATGGCGGGGCAGCAGGCGCGCCTGCATATCGCCGTCCAGCGCGCGGATCACCGCCGCCGAGACCACGCCTTCCGGCGCACCGCCGATGCCGTACAGCACGTCTACTTCGCTGTCCGGCATGCAGGTCAGAATTGAGGCGGCAACATCGCCATCCGGAATGGCAAACACGCGCACGCCGAGCTTTTGCATCTGCGCGATGGTGGCGTCGTGGCGCGGTTTTGCCAGAATCGTCACGGTCAGTTCACTCAGGGGTTTGCCCAAAGCTCTGGCGATGTTGCGCAGGTTCTCTTCCAGCGGCAGGCTGAGGTCGATTGCGCCCTTCGCACCAGGACCGACTATCAGCTTTTCCATGTACATATCCGGCGCGTTAAGGAAGCAGCCTTTATCGCCCACGGCCAGAACCGCAAGCGCGTTGGCCTGGCCCATCGCCGTCATGCGGGTGCCTTCAATCGGGTCTACGGCGATATCCACCGCATCCCCTTTGCCGGTACCGACTTTTTCACCGATATAGAGCATTGGCGCTTCGTCGATCTCGCCTTCGCCGATGACGATAGTGCCGTCGATGTTGACCTGGTTAAGTACAATGCGCATGGCATGGACAGCAGCACCGTCCGCGGTATTTTTGTCGCCACGCCCCAGCCATTTATAGCCTGCGAGGGCGGCTGCTTCGGTGACGCGGGAAAACTCGATAGCAAGTTCACGTTTCATGAGGTACTCGTGCAATCAAAAGGAATTGCACGAAGTTTATCACAGAGTGGGGAGGGGAGAGGGGACCGGTGCTGTCTGGGCCCCTCTCCCTCTCCCTCTCCCTCTCCCCATGGGAGAGGGAATAGATAATTACTCTTCGTGCTCTTCCCACGCCAGAGCGCGCTTCACTGCTTTCTTCCAGCCGCTGTAGCGGAAGTTACGCTCGGTGGTTTCGATGCCCGGGCGGAACTCGCGTTCGATAACCGCTTTTTCCTGCAGCTCGTCCAGGTTCTGCCAGAAGCCTACCGCCAGACCGGCAAGATACGCCGCACCCAGCGCCGTGACTTCACGCACTTCAGGGCGCTCAACGCGGGTACCCAGAATGTCGGACTGGAACTGCATGAGGAAGTTATTCGCTACCGCACCGCCGTCCACGCGCAGGGCGTGCAGACGAATGCCGGAGTCTGCCTGCATCGCTTCCAGCACGTCGCGCGTCTGGTAGGCAATGGATTCCAGGGTGGCGCGAATAATGTGGTTCGAGTTCACACCACGCGTCAGACCGAAAATCGCACCGCGTGCATAGGGATCCCAGTACGGTGCGCCCAGGCCGGTGAACGCTGGCACCACGTACACACCGTTGGTGTCCTTCACTTTGGTCGCAAAGTATTCGGAGTCGAAGGCATCGCTAATCAGCTTCATCTCGTCACGCAGCCACTGAATAGATGCACCCGCCATAAACACCGCACCTTCCAGGGCGTAGTTCACTTCACCGCGAGGGCCGCAGGCGATGGTGGTCAGCAGGCCGTTTTCTGATTTCACCGCTTTCTCACCGGTATTCATCAGCATAAAGCAGCCGGTGCCGTAGGTGTTCTTCGCCATCCCTTCTTTGACGCACAGCTGGCCGAACAGTGCCGCCTGCTGGTCACCGGCGATACCGGCGATAGGAATACGGGTGCCGCCTTTACCGCCGATGTTGGTCTGACCGTAGACTTCTGAAGACTTGCGCACTTCAGGCAGCATCGCGCGTGGGATATCCAGCGCGTCCAGCATCTTGTCATCCCACTCCAGGGTGTTGATGTTGAACAGCATGGTACGCGAGGCGTTGGTGTAGTCGGTGACGTGAACGCGTCCCTGGGTCATCTTCCAGATAAGCCAGGTATCAACGGTTCCGAACAGCAGCTCGCCGCGTTTTGCACGCTCGCGTGAACCTTCCACGTGGTCGAGGATCCACTTCACTTTGGTGCCGGAGAAATACGGGTCAACCACCAGACCGGTGGCGCTGCGCACGTACTCTTCCATCCCGTCACGCTTCAGCTGTTCACAGATTTCTGAAGTACGGCGGCACTGCCAAACGATAGCGTTGTAGATAGGCTTACCGGTTTCGCGTTCCCAGACAATCGTCGTTTCACGCTGGTTGGTAATACCGATAGCGGCAATCTCGTCGGAACTGATATCGGCTTTCGCCAGTACTTCAACCAGCGTTGAGCTTTGTGAAGCCCAGATCTCCATTGGGTCATGTTCTACCCAGCCTGGACGAGGGTAAATTTGCTCAAATTCACGTTGAGACACGCTGACAATGTTCGCGTCATGATCCATTACGACAGCGCGGGAGCTGGTAGTGCCCTGGTCGAGCGCAACGATATATTTTTTTTCGGTCATGGTATGTGTCCCGTAGTCAGATTACAGCGAAGCTTTTTGTTGTGCGGTAGAAGTCGTTTCCTTCTCCTCTTCCACACAGGTGTCGCACGGTAAGTGGCGACCAATTAATTTGCGGTAGCTAAACGCGCCCAGCGCAGCCCCAACCACCGGCGCAAACAGCGGTACCAGGAAGTAAGGGATATCTTTCCCGCCAGTAAAGGCCACGTCGCCCCATCCCGCGATAAACGCGAAGGCTTTCGGTCCGATATCACGCGCCGGGTTCATCGCAAACCCGGTCAGCGGGCCCATGGATGCGCCGATCACCGCAATCAGCAGACCAATCAGCAAAGGTGCCAGCGGGCCACGCGGAATGCCGTTTCCGTCGTCGGTCAGCGCCAGGATAACGCCCATCAGAATAGCGGTAATCACCATTTCAACTGCGAACGCCTGCACAAAATTGATATGCGGGTTTGGATAGGTTGAGAAGATGCCTGCCAGATCCAGACTTTCGACGCTGCCGCGCACCATATGATGCGTCTGTTCGAAGTCGATGAAAAGATTGTAATAAAGCCCGTAAACTAACGCCGCTGCACAAAACGCGCCGGCAAACTGAGAAAGAATGAAGGGAACAACTTTGCGTCCGTCGAAGCACGCGAACAGCCACAGTGCGATAGTCACCGCCGGGTTAAGATGTGCACCAGAAACCCCTGCAGTCAGGTAGATGGCCATCGCCACGCCCAGACCCCAGATGATACTGATTTCCCACTGACCAAAACTGGCACCCGCCACTTTCAGTGCAGCGACACAGCCCACTCCGAAGAATATCAACAACCCGGTACCAAGGAACTCGGCAATGCACTGGCCTTTTAAGGTTGATGTCTGACTCATAATCGGAATCCTGAAGAAATTGATGTTTATTGTTAGCGTGGTCGCCCGTGACAGCCACGATGCCCTGTAGACATAGTGTTAATTTATCGTTAACGAGCAAAAACGAGAAATATCGAAATCAAAATGTGTGGTCTGCGTCAATAAAATGAGCGTTTTCGCGCCATAAAGCGCGTTTTTGCATCAGAAATGGAATGTGAGCTGAATCATTTCATTAACGAATGAGTTAACAACTTAGTGGTATATGCCGCGAACGCACCAGGACGAGACCGAAAAGTGTTGCAAACCGCGATCTGCGCGGCGTGTCGCTGGACACAGAGCGCCGCGCTCCATACAATCGATGGAATATGTCGTGCGCGTTTACGTTAAAGCGTCGCCTTGCAATTCAGGAGAGGTAGCATCATGTCTTTAGAAGTGTTTGAGAAACTGGAATCGAAAGTACAGCAGGCGATTGACACCATCACGCTGCTGCAAATGGAAATTGAAGAGCTGAAAGAGAAAAACAACAGCCTGGCGCAGGAAGTGCAGAACGCGCAGCACAGCCGCGAAGAACTGGAGCGTGAAAACAACCAGCTGCGCGAACAGCAGAACGGCTGGCAGGATCGCCTGCAGGCGCTGCTGGGACGTATGGAAGAAGTGTAATTCCGAATTCGTACAAAAGGCACGCTAAATGCGTGCCTTTTTTATTCCATCGAAATAGACTCGCTTGATACGACAACTCACACGGAACGCGAGATGACGAAACGAAGCGATATTATTGATAATTCAGATCGATACATAAGCCGTGATACGCCTAAAGGTCTCGTCTATACAGAAAATTTAGGATGGATCGATCTTGGCCATGCTAACCCAGCAGGAGCCGAAAGGTTGTGGCAGCAAATGGTTATCCCGCATGGCGGAGATGACACATGGTTCGAAGTCAATTATCACCAGAGTATGTCCACTCATTTTGTTGGAATAAGCATTACTACCGGTATATACAGACGATTTTTAGTCCGCCGAGGACTTAGTGAGCGTGTTTTACAGGGTGTGGCACTATCAATATTTATGGCGACATCTCATCAGTTTGAATCAATTCAGGACTTCTGGCCTTATATTGTTTTAACCGATAGTGGATATAGCGCTGAAGATCTTGTTTCAAATTTATTCGGTTTTTGCCAGGCGGTGAATTATGCGGATTATACTTCTTTTCTGAATATATGTCCGAAAGAGAAAGCGTACCGCATTTGGGACCATTATGGACCCGTGGGTGAATACAAAAATAAAAGCGTGCTTCCTCTTCTGTTTCCTGACCCTTATGAAAAAAAAGATAATCTTAGACCTTACCAGGGAAATTTACCTGCATTTATGAGTTCGATCACACCTCAGGCTAATCCAGCGTACGTTCGTGAGTTAACCTTATGAAAATATCGAAGCTGTTTCTTATTAGTTTTTTTTTAATTGTGATAGGGGCAGGGTACATATTTTTGGCTGCACGAGTTTTTGTACCAGAATGTTATACACAAAACGATTTTTTCCGTTATCATCTAATGACCCCCGATCTTGTTAAAAGGGTTCCTAGAGTATCGAACCGATGGTATTTCCTGAGTCAGACAGATGAGGGAAGTGGTTTAAGAACCAATGAGATAATTTTTACAAATATAAAAGAAAGCGATGCCGATGCACTCGTTGAGCAGCTTGAGGTGTGGGCGAACACTTATCCGCAACGCCACGAAATGATCAGTGTTTCAGTAGAGAAATCAAACGGGGATTTGGAGATACGAGTTATTCACTATGATATGGATGAATAAAAATGAAGAAGGCCATCTGAACATCAAATGGCCTTCCTGGTTTACTCAATATCCAGCGGATCTTCCGAAAGAATAATCCCGGTGTTATCAGCGTAAAGATGGTCGCCGGAGAAGAAGGTCACGCCGCCAAAATTGACGCGGACGTCGCTTTCACCGATGCCGTCACCCGCTGCGCCTACCGGAATGGCCGCAATCGCCTGAATCCCGATATCCAGGTCTTCGAGATCGTCCACCTGGCGCACGGAACCGTACACCACAATGCCTTCCCACTCGTTCTGCACGGCAATGCCGGCCAGCTCTGCATCTATCAGAGCGCGACGCACGGAACCGCCGCCATCGACGACCAAAACGCGGCCACGACCGTTCTGTTCGAGCAGATCGTACAGCAACCCGTTGTCCTCGAAACATTTCACCGTGACGATTTGTCCGCCAAACGACGACCGTCCACCAAAGTTGGAGAACAGCGGTTCAACGACGTTGACATCTTCCTGGTAGATGTCACAAAGCTCGGAGGTATCGTATTTCATAGGTTTACCGCTCAGTTGCTGCGAATGTGTTCAGTATATCGTGCTAAATGCGTTGTTGGCAAAATCATCAATTGTTAATTGATATTTGTCAGCTAACTGAGCGTCTGGCTTAAGACAATCCCAATGACGAACAACAGGTTAGTCAGCAGGGCGCCTTTTACCGTTCGTTCCAGCATCGGCGGCATCGCGGCCGGGCTAAGTTCACGCATGACGAAGCGGGCCTGCTTAATCAGCAGCGGCGCGGCGAGTATAAACAGCCAGCCCCATACGCTGTGCAGCGAGATCAGATTAAACAGTGCCAGACAAACCAGGGCACCAATCAGCAGGCAGGCATGATAGCGGCGCGCATTGACCGGCCCCAGACGTACCGCGAGCGTGTTTTTACCGTTCTCACGGTCGCTGTCGATATCGCGCAGGTTATTGATGTTGAGTACCGCGGTCGCCAGCAGACCGCAGGCGGTTGCGGGCAGGAAAAGGGCAGGGATAACGGTATGCACCTGCAGGTACCAGCTCCCCATCACGCTCAGCCAGCCGAAGAACACCAGCACGGAGATATCCCCGAGGCCAATATACCCGTAAGGACGCGTACCGACGGTGTAGGTAATGGCCGCGATAATTGCGAGCAAGCCCAGCACCAGGAAGCCGATGAAGTCGCTGGTGGTTTTCGAGGCGACCGTCACCAGTGCCAGACCCGATAAACAAATCAGTACCACGGTGATAATCAGCGCGCGCTTCATCTGTGCCTGGGTAATCACCCCTTTCTGCATCCCGCGCAGCGGTCCGATACGGTCAGGTTTGTCACTGCCTTTCACCGCATCACCGTAGTCGTTAGCGAGATTGGAGAGAATTTGCAGCAGCCCTGCGGTAATCAATGCCAGCGCAGCGACCAGAGGATCAAAATAACCTTGCCACCAGGCAAGTGCCGTGCCGACGATAATGGCGGCAAAGGCCAGAGGAAGCGTTTTAGGGCGTAGACTTTCGAGCCACGCCTGAGTACGGCTGATATCAGTCATAAGTATTTAGCCAATAAAAATGGGGGCATTAGCCCCCATTAACGGTGATGAGAATGCAATAACCGCGATTATAGGATAAAACGGCTAAGATCTTCATCTGCCACTAACGCATCAAGATGTTTGCTCACATATTCAGCGTCAATGGTAATGGTTTGACCGTTAAGGTCGCTCGCATCATAAGAGATATCCTCCACCAGGCGTTCCAGCACGGTGTGCAGACGACGCGCACCGATGTTTTCGGTGGTTTCGTTAACCTGCCACGCGGCCTGGGCGATACGTTTGATACCGTCTTCGGTGAACTCCAGGTTCACGCCTTCGGTCGCCATCAGCGCTTTGTACTGTACGGTCGCAGAGGCGTTTGGCTCGGTCAGGATGCGTTCGAAATCTTCGGTGGTCAGCGCCTGCAGTTCAACGCGGATCGGCAGACGACCCTGCAGTTCCGGGATCAGGTCAGACGGGCTGGCAACTTGGAACGCGCCGGAAGCGATAAACAGGATGTGGTCCGTTTTCACCATACCGTGCTTGGTGGAGACGGTGCAGCCTTCAACCAGCGGCAGCAGGTCGCGCTGAACGCCTTCACGGGACACGTCCGGGCCGGAGCTGTTGCCGCCGCGCTTACAAATCTTGTCGATTTCGTCGATGAACACGATGCCGTGCTGCTCAACCGCGTCGATAGCATCCTGCTTCAGCTCTTCCGGGTTCACCAGCTTCGCCGCTTCTTCTTCAATCAGCAGCTTCATCGCGTCTTTGATTTTCAGCTTACGTGCTTTCTGCTTCTGGCCGCCCAGGTTCTGGAACATGGACTGCAGCTGGCTGGTCATCTCTTCCATGCCAGGAGGTGCCATGATTTCTACACCCATTGGCGCGGCAGCAAGATCGATCTCAATCTCTTTATCATCCAGCTGGCCTTCACGCAGTTTTTTGCGGAATGCCTGACGCGCGGCAGACGGTTCAGCCTGCTGCTCAGCCTGGCCCCAGTTGTTTTTCGCCGGTGGGATCAGCACGTCGAGAATGCGCTCTTCGGCCATCTCTTCCGCGCGATAGCGGTTTTTCTCAATCGCCTGGACGCGCACCATTTTGATCGCCGAATCGGTCAGATCGCGGATGATGGAGTCCACCTCTTTACCCACATAGCCCACTTCGGTGAACTTGGTAGCTTCGACTTTGATAAAAGGCGCGTTCGCCAGCTTCGCCAGACGACGGGCAATTTCGGTTTTACCGACACCGGTTGGGCCGATCATCAGAATGTTTTTCGGCGTCACTTCATGGCGCAGCTCTTCGTCAAGCTGCATACGACGCCAGCGGTTACGCAGAGCGATAGCCACGGAGCGCTTGGCGTTATCCTGGCCGATAATGTGTTTGTTCAGTTCGCTGACAATTTCGCGTGGGGTCATTTCAGACATGGGAGATCCTTACGCTTTGGAGGTCAATTCTTCGATGGTGTGGTTATGGTTGGTATAGATGCAGATATCACCTGCAATATCCAACGCCTTCACCGCGATATCACGTGCGTTCATGTCGGTATTTTCCAACAGTGCGCGGGCTGCAGCCTGGGCATAAGGGCCGCCAGAGCCAATGGCAATCAGGTCATTCTCCGGCTGAATGACGTCACCGTTACCGGTGATGATCAGCGAAGCGGTTTCATCGGCTACCGCCAGCAGCGCTTCGAGCTTGCGCAGCATACGGTCGGTACGCCAGTCTTTTGCCAGCTCAACGGCCGCTTTCACCAGATGACCCTGGTGCATTTCAAGCTTGCGTTCAAACAGTTCAAACAGCGTGAAGGCATCAGCTGTACCGCCTGCAAAACCGGCGATCACTTTGTCGTTATAGAGACGACGGACTTTCTTCACGTTGCCTTTCATGACGGTATTACCCAGCGTGGCCTGGCCATCACCGGCGATTACCACATGGCCGTTACGGCGTACACTTACTATTGTTGTCACGAGCAGACCCCCTGGTTACAAATTCGGGAAACAGAAGCCCTGAGCCTGTGCTCAGGGCTGAATTAAATGATAGATGGGGGAGATTTTGGGGGTTTCAACCCCCGGAGGCGAGTCGAATGCAGTTTGTGTGGCCGGCCACTTTCAAACGAGAAAGGGTGCCATCGGCGTTTTCTTTGCCTTTGACCGGGCCAATCACCACGCGGTTCCAGCCGTTATTGGTGGTAATGCGTGAATCAAACCCTTCAAATGCCAGCTGAGCACGCACGGTTTCGGCCTGCTCCGCACCTTTAAACGAACCGCACTGTACCATCCAGCGACGTTCGTCTTTTTTCTCCGCCGTCTGCTTCGGCGCTTCGGTCTCTTTGGTCACCGGCGCAGCCTGCTGCGTTTTAGGCTGCTGTGCGGTGGTATGCGCTGGCGTCTGGAGCAGATCCTGATACGGTTGAGCCGCCTGTTTTTGCGGCTGTGCTTTTGGCTGCTGCTGAACAGGCTGAGATTGTACCGTACGCGTCTGCTGCTGCGGTTGCTGGTAAGGCTGTGCCTTCGGCTGCTGTACCGGCTGAGTTTGCGTCCACTGCTGCTGTTGCTGCTGCTGAATTTGAGCCTGGCGCTGACGCTGCAACTGCAACGTTTGCTGACGCTGCGCTGGCGTTTGTTCATTCCATGGCACTTCGTTCAGCTGCGTCGGCTGCTGGCGCATATCGGCCTGCATTTGTGCCAGCAACTGGCGCTGCTCGTCCGTCAGCTGATCGGCATTCTTCACCTCGCCACCGGCAGAGGGCTCGGTAGGCGCACGCACGCCAGGCTGGCGGCTTTCCAGCTCTTTGATATAGCGCCAGCGCTCTTCAGGTTTCGGAGGAAGGCCATTACCGGCCACTTTACTGGCCTGAAGCGCCTCGGACTCTTCCTTTTTATGGTGCGTGATGAAGTACAGACCACCAATAAAGGCGACGACAACAGCCGCAGCAATAGCGACCATTGCTGGCGAGACAGCAGGCAGGCTACGTTGCTTTTTCCTTGAGCTACTCTTTTTGCGTCGCGAAGGTGCCGGCTGGCCGCGACGTACATAATCTCGTTGTGCCACTATCGTTTCGCTGTATTTATTCGTTCGTCAGCCCGCCATGTTACTTAAGCGGCGGGGCTTTGACCAGATAAGGGTGTCCTAAAGACGTTTACGTTAAGTCAATGCCTGGGTAGAGCCCCGGACTATCAGTTCGCAGTCCAGCAACCGCGAGCCGCTGCTAACTGTTTGACCGTGAAGCTGATCCAGCAGAAGCAGCATCGCTTCGCGACCGATTTGATAGCGCGGTTGCGCGACCGTTGAGAGCGGCGGATCGCAAAATTCTGAAAGCGAAATATTATCGAATCCGATGATGGATAAATCTTTCGGTATGCGCAGGCCGCGGCGTTTGGCGTATGATAACGCGCCCAGCGCCATCACGTCGCTGTGACAAAATACGGCGGTGGGCGGTTCAGGCAGGTCCAGAAGCTTCTCCAGCGCCTGGCCACCGGCTGCGAAGGTAAAATCACCGCGGGCAATGTAGTGCGGATCGACGGTAACGCCAGTACGGCGCAGTGCCTGAACGTAGCCCTGCAGGCGGTAGTGGCACAGCGGCATTTCTTCTGGCCCGGCAATACAGCCAATGCGCTTATGCCCCAGCTCCTGAAGATAGTTCACCGCGTTGAATGCGGCGGTGAGGTTATCGATATGGACCGTCGGTAGCTCCAGTTCAGGGGCAAACTCATTGGCCATGACCATCGGCGGTAAATTGCGTTGTTCTTCGATGCTGGCGTCAAACGGCAGGCGCGAGCCAAGCAGCAGCATGCCGTCGATCTGCTTGGTAATAATGAGGTCGATAAAGGTTTTTTCCTGCTGGTTCTGATGGGCGCAGTCGCCAATCAGAACGAGGTAGCCTTGTTCCGCCGCAGTCACTTCGATACCGCGGATAATCTCACTGAAGAAGGGATCGCAGATGTCCGGCACAATCACAAGGATTGTGCGTGATTCATTGCGTTTGACGTTGCGCCCCATCGCCTGTGGGAAATAACCCACTTCAAGCGCAGCCTGCTCTACCCGGTTGCGGGTCGCCTGGGAGACTTTATCCGGGTTCATTAATGCGCGGGACACGGTTGCCGTTGAGACTTGTGCTTTCTCGGCAACGTCTTTCATGGTCGCCGTGGCAACCTCTTTCCTGGACTTCAACGTCTTCTCCTCGCCTGAACACCGAACTTCTGACATCACCATTTTTACAGATAGTTAATGGAATCGGTTACAGAATTTTCATAAAAAGTGTGAGGAGCGTTAAATTTTTCGATCCGTCTTCAGCCTTCGATGGGATCGACGTCCAGCACCCACTTCACTTTACGTGCTTCAGGCAGGGTGTTGATCAGCGCCAGCGTGCCGCTAACAATGTGCTGTAAACGGATCCGCGAAGGATGCTGGAGCAAAATTTGCCAGCGGAAACGTCCGCCGCGTTTCGGCGCCAGCGCCGGTACTGGCCCCAGGATCCACAGCTGATTATCCACCAGGGGGCTGGCCTGCAGGAGATTTCTCAGCTGCTGCAGGAAAATCGGTGCCTGCTGGTTGTTATGATCTTCCGCGCGGATGATGACGTGGCTGGTCCACGGTGGTAGCTGCATGGTCTGTCGTTCGGCCAGCGCCTGCTCGGCAAAAGCGTCATAGCCTTTGTGCAGCAGGGTTTGCAGCAGCGGGTGCTCAGGGTGGTGCGTCTGCAGAACCACTTCGCCCTGTTTGCCTGCGCGCCCTGCCCGTCCGGCCACCTGGGTATAAAGCTGGGCAAAACGCTCGGCCGCGCGGAAATCCGCAGAGAACAGCGCGCCGTCCACGTCCAGCAGGGCGACCAGCGTGACGTCCGGGAAGTGGTGCCCTTTTGCCAGCATTTGGGTACCAATCAGAATGCGCGCCCCGCCGCGATGTACTTCCGCGAGCTGCTGTTCCAGCGCGCCCTTGCGGCTGGTGGTGTCTCTGTCGATACGAGAGATTGGAACGTCAGGGAAGAAGGGCGCCAGCGCCTGCTCAAGCTGTTCCGTTCCTAGTCCGACCGGCACGATATGCGTTGACCCGCACGATGGACACTGGCGCGGCACCGGACGCTGGCTGTCGCAGTGGTGACAACGCAGGTGGCGCTGTGCCTGATGGAAGGTGTAGTAGTGGTCACAGCGTGGGCATTCCGCAATCCAGCCGCAGTCGTGGCACAGCAGGGCGGGTGCAAATCCGCGGCGGTTGAGGAACAGAATTACCTGGTTGCCCGCCTGCAAATGCTGACGCATGCGGATAATCAATGCGGGTGCTAGCCCGGCCTGAACCTGCTGACCTTTTAGATCGAGCACGTGCTGAATGGCCGGACGGGCATTCCCGGCACGACGCGTCAGACGCAGCATATGATATTTGCGCTGGCGCACGTTGTGCAGGGTTTCGAGCGCAGGGGTGGCGGAGCCGAGAATGATCGGAATTTGCTCGCTGTGGGCGCGATAAACTGCCAGATCGCGGGCATGGTAGCGCCAGCCTTCCTGTTGCTTATAGGAGCTGTCGTGCTCTTCGTCGATCACGATCACGCCAAGATTTTTAAACGGCGTAAACAGCGACGAGCGGGTGCCGATCACAATCGCCGCTTCGCCATTTTTCGCTTTCAGCCAGGCGCTGAGGCGTTCGCTGTCGTTCAGACCGGAGTGCAGGACCTCAACCGGCGCGTTAAAGCGCTCGCGGAATCGAGCGATGGTTTGAGGGGTTAAGCCAATTTCCGGCACCATGACCAGCGCCTGTTTGCCCTGCGCGAGCACGTTTTCCAGCACGCTCAGATACACTTCGGTCTTACCGGAACCGGTGACGCCCGCCAGCAGCCAGGCAGAAAAATGGTCCGAGGCGCTGTGAATGGCGCCGACCGCGGTGGCCTGCTCGGTATTCAGGCGCAGACGATCCCCTGAAACGGAGAAGCCGTCGCGCCAGTCGTGAAGGGCTGGGGCCTGGCTTGCCAGCTCGCTCAGACCTTTCTTTCTCAGGGCCTGTAAAGCGGCTTCGCTCACCTCAAGTTCGTCGACCTGATGCCGCCAGATGTTACCCTGGCGCAGAGCGGCCAGCGCCTGCTGCTGTTTCTGCGATCGTTTGAGGCTATTAATGTCTACGGCTTGCCCTTGCTCGGTGGCAAACCAGTACCACATCGGCGCATGGCTGGCGCTCTTACCCTGGCGCAGCAGGATAGGCAGGGCGTGGAACAGGACATCCCCAATCGGATGATGGTAGTAATCAGCCGCCCACAGTAGCAGTCGCCAGGTGCTGGTGGAGTAAACCGGTTCGCTGTCCAGTACCTCAATGACCGATTTCAGCTCATTAAGGGGGAGTTCGCTTTTATCGCTGACGGAAACAACGATCCCCACACGCTGTTGTTTGCCAAACGGCACGGTCACGCGACAGCCCGCTTTGGCGCTCATGCTGTCGGGCAGCAGGTAGTCAAAGGTGCGGGGAAGCGGAACGGGCAGGGCAACGTGAGCGACGGGCATCGAATCTTCCTGACTTGAAAAGTGGCGCGTTAGTATACACATTAGTGAAAGCGGCGTGCGGATCAGTTTGCATACGTTGGTCAAATTCTGTATGATTCGCCGCCTTTGGTGTACTTTACGCCAAAGAACTTACATTCAACATCGCGTGGTGTCTGGCGTTAGGGCTGGAAGAGCGACGCGGCCTTAACTGAGGTTCTCCCATGAAAAAAGATATTCACCCGAAATACGAAATGATTACTGCAAACTGTTCTTGCGGTAACTCTATCCAGATCCGCTCCACCGTGGGTCACGATCTGAACCTGGACGTGTGCGGCAAATGCCACCCGTTCTACACTGGTAAGCAGCGTGATGTTGCAACCGGTGGCCGTGTTGACCGCTTCAACAAGCGTTTCAGCATCCCGGGCGCTAAATAAGTTTCCCGAAAAAAAGGCACCGCAAGGTGCCTTTTTTGTATCCGCTTCTCAGTATTCCCACGTATCCGGGTCAATACCCAGTTCACGCATGATCACCTTCGCCTCTTCCGGGATTTCGTCGCTACGCTCTTTGCGCAGATCGTCATCGTTCGGCAACGGTTGACCGGTAAACGCATGCAGGAACGCTTCGCACAGCAGTTCGCTATTGGTCGCGTGACGCAGGTTGTTCACCTGACGACGCGTACGTTCATCGGTGAGGATCTTTAACACCTTCAGAGGAATGGAAACCGTAATTTTCTTTACTTGCTCACTCTTCTTACCGTGCTCAGCGTATGGGCTGATATATTCGCCGCTCCATTCAGCCATGAGATACCTTTAATCCTCTCAGTCATTAATCTAAAGGTGCAAACCGGTCACTGCCCGTTTGGAACCGTAATCTTGCGTAGTTTACCGTAGAGACGATACCGTGGCACGGATATTGCCGCTGCAGCGTGCACTAAAGCATATAATTTTAACGGCTATTTGCGCATTGCTCAATCTATACGCAAAGAAGTTTAGATGTCCAGATGTATTGACGTCCATAATTTGAATGTTTACTCTGGTGCCTGACTTTTCACCTCATTCGCCAGGAAGCCCTCACCATGACGCGTAAACAGGCCACTATTGCAGTGCGTAGCGGATTAAATGATGACGAGCAGTACGGCTGCGTTGTCCCGCCGATTCATCTTTCCAGTACCTACAATTTCACCGGATTTAATGAACCCCGCGCGCACGACTACTCGCGTCGTGGCAACCCTACGCGTGATGTGACCCAGCGTGCGCTGGCCGAGCTGGAAGGGGGCGCAGGGGCCGTATTGACCAACACCGGGATGTCTGCGATTCACCTGGTGACGACGGTATTTCTGAAGCCGGGCGACCTGCTGGTAGCCCCGCACGACTGCTATGGCGGCAGCTATCGCCTGTTTGATAGCCTGGCGAAACGCGGCTGCTATCGCGTGCTGTTTGTCGATCAAAACGACGAACAGGCGCTGAAACAGGCGCTGGCAGAGAAACCAAAGCTCGTTCTGGTGGAAAGTCCAAGCAACCCATTGTTGCGCGTTGTCGATATTGCGAAAATTTGTCAGCTCGCAAGGGATGCGGGAGCGATAAGTGTAGTGGATAATACGTTCCTCAGTCCGGCCCTTCAGAACCCACTCGCACTGGGTGCTGATCTGGTATTGCATTCATGCACTAAATATCTGAACGGCCACTCTGACGTGGTAGCGGGCGTGGTGATTGCAAAAGATCCCGACGTTGTCACGGAACTGGCATGGTGGGCCAATAACATTGGCGTCACCGCCGGGGCGTTCGATAGCTACCTGCTGTTGCGCGGCATCCGTACGCTTTCTCCGCGTATGGAAGTGGCGCAGCGCAATGCCCAGGCCATTGTCGATTTCCTGAAAACCCAGCCGCTGGTGAAGAAGCTTTATCACCCGTCGCTGCCGGAAAACCAGGGGCACGAGATTGCCGCGCGCCAGCAGAAAGGGTTTGGCGCGATGTTAAGTTTTGAACTGGACGGCGACGAGCAAACGCTGCGTCGCTTCCTGAGCGGGCTGTCATTGTTTACGCTGGCGGAATCATTAGGTGGGGTTGAAAGCTTGATCTCCCACGCCGCAACCATGACGCACGCCGGTATGGCACCGGAAGCACGTGCCGCCGCCGGGATTTCCGAGACGCTGCTGCGTATCTCGACCGGTATTGAAGATTCTGAAGATTTAATTGCCGATCTGGAAAATGGCTTCCGGGTCGCAGCCAAGGGGTAATCATGAGTGTGATAGCGCAGGCAGGGGCGAAGGGTCGTCAGCTGCACAAGTTTGGTGGTAGTAGTCTTGCTGATGTGAAATGTTATCTGCGCGTTGCAGGGATCATGACGGAGTATTCACAGCCGGGTGACATGATGGTTGTCTCCGCGGCGGGCAGCACCACCAACCAGTTGATTAGCTGGCTGAAACTGAGCCAGACCGATCGCCTTTCTGCGCATCAGGTGCAACAGTCCTTACGCCGCTATCAGAGCGAACTGATTGCTGGCCTGCTGCCAGCGGACGTTGCCGACGGGCTGATCAGCGCTTTTACGCACGATCTTGAACGTCTGGCGGCCCTGCTGGACAGCGGGATCACCGACGCGGTGTATGCCGAAGTGGTGGGCCACGGTGAAGTGTGGTCTGCACGTCTGATGGCTGCCGTGCTGCAACATCTGGGTGTGGATGCCGCCTGGCTCGACGCCCGTGATTTCCTCCGCGCCGAACGCGCCGCACAGCCGCAGGTGGATGAAGGGTTATCCTATCCGCTGCTGCAACAGCTCCTGGTGCAGCATCCCGGCAAACGTATTGTTGTCACCGGTTTTATCAGCCGCAGCAACGCGGGCGAAACCGTGCTGCTGGGCCGTAACGGTTCTGACTATTCGGCAACGCAAATCGGTGCGCTGGCGGGCGTGTCCCGCGTGACCATCTGGAGCGATGTGGCCGGCGTTTACAGCGCGGACCCACGCAAGGTGAAAGATGCCTGCCTGCTGCCATTGCTGCGTCTGGACGAAGCCAGCGAGCTCGCTCGCCTGGCCGCGCCCGTGCTGCACGCGCGCACGTTGCAGCCGGTGTCCGGCAGCGATATAGACCTGCAGCTGCGTTGCAGCTATACCCCGGATCAAGGCTCTACGCGTATCGAGCGCGTGCTGGCGTCCGGTACCGGGGCGCGTATTGTCACCAGTCATGATGACATCTGTCTGATTGAGTTCCAGGTGCCCGCGGGTCAGGATTTCAAGCTGGCGCATAAAGATATCGACCTGGTGTTAAAGCGTGCCCAGGTGCGTCCGCTGGCCGTTGGCGTGCATAACGACCGCCAGCTGCTGCAGTTCTGCTATACCGCTGAAGTGGCGGACAGCGCCCTGAAGATTCTGGATGAAGCGGGCCTGCCGGGCGAGCTTCGCCTGCGTCAGGGGCTGGCGCTGGTGGCGATGGTGGGGGCGGGCGTCACCCGTAACCCGCTGCACTGCCACCGCTTCTGGCAGCAGCTGAAAGGCCAGCCGGTTGAATTTACCTGGCAGTCAGAAGAGGGCATCAGCCTGGTCGCCGTGCTGCGTAAAGGGCCAACCGAAAGCCTGATTCAGGGTCTGCACACCTCCCTGTTCCGCGCGGAAAAACGCATCGGCCTGGTGCTGTTTGGTAAAGGCAACATCGGTTCCCGCTGGCTGGAGCTGTTCGCCCGTGAGCAGGTGACGCTTTCGGCACGTACCGGGTTTGAATTCATTCTCGCAGGCGTGGTGGACAGCCGCCGCAGCCTGCTGAATTACGAAGGGCTGGACGCCAGCCGGGCGCTGGCCTTCTTTAACGATGAGGCCGTCGAGCAGGATGAAGAGTCGCTGTTCCTGTGGATGCGCGCGCACCCGTATGACGATCTGGTGGTGCTGGACGTCACCGCCAGCGAACAGCTTGCGGATCAGTACCTTGATTTCGCCAGCCACGGTTTCCACGTTATCAGTGCGAACAAGCTGGCGGGGGCGAGCAGCACCGATAAATACCGTCAGATCCACGACGCGTTTGAAAAAACAGGACGCCACTGGCTGTATAACGCGACCGTTGGGGCTGGCCTGCCGGTTAACCACACCGTGCGTGACCTGATTGAAAGCGGCGACAGCATTCTGGCGCTGAGCGGGATCTTCTCCGGCACGCTCTCCTGGCTGTTCCTGCAGTTTGACGGCACCGTACCGTTTACCGACCTGGTGGATCAGGCGTGGCAGCAGGGCTTAACCGAGCCTGACCCGCGTGTCGACCTCTCCGGTAAAGACGTGATGCGTAAGCTAGTGATTCTGGCGCGCGAAGCGGGTTACGACATCGAGCCGGATGCCGTTCGCGTCGAGTCCCTGGTGCCTGCTGGCTGTGAAGAAGGGTCTGTGGACCATTTCTTTGAAAATGGTGAAGAGCTTAACGAGCAGATGGTGCAGCGTCTGGAAGCGGCGAACGAGATGGGACTGGTGCTGCGCTATGTGGCGCGTTTTGAGGCCAACGGTAAAGCCCGTGTCGGCGTCGAGGCGGTGCGACCTGACCATCCGCTGGCGGCGCTGCTGCCGTGCGATAATGTCTTCGCGATCGAAAGCCGCTGGTACCGCGATAACCCGCTGGTGATCCGTGGCCCGGGCGCGGGGCGCGATGTCACCGCCGGAGCGATCCAGTCTGACATCAACCGTCTGGCTAAACTGCTGTAACGTCTACATTTCCCTCTCCCTGTGGGAGAGGGCATCGGACCGCGCTCACCCCATCATGAATTTCCTTCATCTTCCCTGAGCAAACCTCACCGTTATTGTTGATTATTTATGTTGACGTCCCTCCGCTTTTCCGTCATTTTTACATCTGGACGTCTAAACGTATAGAAGTTCACAATACAACAAACAATGACACGCGACAGATAGAGGTAAGGTATGAGCTTTTTTCACGCCAACCAGCGGGAAGCACTGAATCAGAGCCTGGCCGAAGTAAACGGCCAGATTAACGTCTCTTTTGAATTTTTCCCGCCGCGCACCAGTGAAATGGAGCAAACCCTGTGGAGCTCTATCGATCGCCTGAGCAGCCTGAAGCCAAAGTTTGTCTCCGTGACCTACGGTGCGAACTCCGGCGAGCGCGACCGTACGCACAGCATCATCAAAGGCATTAAAGACCGTACCGGTCTGGAAGCTGCGCCGCACCTCACCTGTATCGACGCCACCCGTGACGAGTTACGTGCCATTGCCCAGGACTACTGGAACAACGGTATCCGTCATATTGTCGCCCTGCGCGGCGATCTGCCGCCGGGAAGCGGTAAGCCGGAAATGTATGCCGCCGACCTGGTCGCGCTGCTGAAAGACGTGGCCGACTTTGATATCTCCGTCGCCGCGTATCCTGAAGTTCATCCGGAAGCGAAAAGCGCCCAGGCGGACCTGCTCAACCTGAAGCGTAAAGTGGATGCGGGTGCCAATCGCGCGATTACCCAGTTCTTCTTTGATGTGGAAAGCTACCTGCGTTTCCGTGACCGCTGCGTTTCCGCGGGCATCGACGTTGAAATAATCCCGGGGATCCTGCCGGTCTCTAACTTCAAACAGGCGAAGAAATTTGCTGATATGACCAACGTGCGCATTCCGCTGTGGATGTCCAAAATGTATGAAGGGCTGGACGATGACCCGGAGACCCGCAAGCTGGTGGGCGCTAACATCGCGATGGACATGGTGAAGATTTTAAGCCGCGAAGGGGTGAAGGATTTCCACTTCTACACGCTCAACCGCGCGGAAATGAGCTATGCCATCTGTCACACCCTGGGCGTTCGTCCGGCATAAAAAAACAGAAAGCCCTTATAAATTGAGGGCTTTTTAATCAAACAGATAGTTAAAAGGTATTAACTATCGAATCTGTGGATTATTTCAACTATATCTTATTGCTAGTGGTGTATATCGTAACGGTAACACTGTAAAAGGGAGCATAGCGATGAGCACGTCAGACGAGACCAATAACGCAGCATCAGCCGGCAAATGCCCGTTCCATCACGGCGGCGCCGATCACAGCGCGGGAGCAGGTACAAGCAGCCGTGACTGGTGGCCAAAGCAACTCCGCATTGACCTTCTTAACCAACATTCCAACCGTTCAAACCCGCTGGGTGAAGACTTCGACTACCGCAAAGAATTTAGCAAACTCGACTACTCTGCCCTCAAAGGCGATCTCAAGGCGCTTTTAACCGACTCTCAGCCGTGGTGGCCTGCTGACTGGGGCAGCTATGCTGGCCTGTTTATTCGCATGGCGTGGCACGGCGCGGGTACTTATCGCTCCGTTGATGGACGCGGCGGGGCAGGACGCGGCCAACAGCGTTTTGCACCGCTGAACTCCTGGCCCGATAACGTCAGTCTGGATAAAGCGCGCCGTCTGCTGTGGCCCATCAAGCAAAAATATGGGCAAAAAATTTCCTGGGCTGACCTGTTCATCCTGGCGGGGAACGTGGCGCTGGAAAACTCCGGTTTCCGCACCTTTGGTTTCGGTGCCGGTCGTGAAGACGTCTGGGAACCGGATCTGGACGTGAACTGGGGCGATGAAAAAGCCTGGCTGACCCACCGCGACCCGGAAGCGCTGGCGAAGCGTCCTCTGGCCGCAACCGAAATGGGCCTGATCTACGTTAACCCGGAAGGGCCAAACGCCAGTGGTGAACCACTGTCCGCGGCGGCAGCCATCCGCGCGACCTTTGGCAATATGGGCATGAACGACGAAGAGACCGTGGCGCTGATCGCCGGTGGTCATACGCTCGGTAAAACCCATGGCGCAGGTGAAGCCGCACATGTGGGCACCGACCCTGAAGCCTCACCGATTGAAGCGCAGGGCCTGGGCTGGGCGAGTACGCACGGTACAGGCGTTGGTGCAGATGCCATTACGTCCGGTCTGGAAGTTATCTGGTCACAAACACCGACCCAGTGGAGCAACTACTTCTTCGAGAACCTGTTCAAATATGAGTGGATCCAGACCCGCAGCCCGGCAGGTGCCATTCAGTTTGAAGCCGTGGATGCGCCAGAAATTATGCCGGACCCGTTCGACCCGTCGAAAAAACGCAAACCAACGATGCTGGTCACCGACCTGACGCTGCGTTTTGATCCGGAATTCGAGAAAATTTCTCGCCGCTTCCTGAACGATCCGCAGGCTTTCAACGAAGCCTTTGCGCGCGCGTGGTTCAAACTGACTCACCGCGATATGGGCCCAAAAGCGCGGTACATTGGTCCGGAAGTGCCGAAAGAAGATCTGATCTGGCAGGATCCGCTGCCTCAGCCGGTGTTCAATCCTTCGAAAGAAGACATTGAAAGCCTGAAAGCGGAAATCATTGCCTCGGGTCTCTCCGTGAGTGAGCTGGTTTCCGTTGCCTGGGCGTCTGCGTCGACCTTCCGCGGTGGCGACAAGCGTGGCGGCGCCAACGGTGCGCGTCTGGCGCTTGCGCCTCAGCGCGACTGGGATGTTAACGCCGCTGCCGTACGTGCATTACCGGCTCTGGAAGCCATCCAGCGCACCACCAATAAAGCCTCCCTGGCCGATATCATCGTGCTGGCGGGCGTGGTAGGCGTTGAGCAGGCGGCGAAAGCGGCAGGCGTTTACGTTACCGTACCGTTCACGCCGGGTCGCGTGGATGCGCGCCAGGACCAGACGGATATCGAGATGTTTAACCTGCTCGAGCCGATTGCCGATGGCTTCCGCAACTACCGTGCGCAGGTGGATACGTCAACCACCGAATCACTGCTGATCGACAAAGCGCAGCAGCTGACGCTGACCGCACCCGAACTGACGGTTTTGGTCGGCGGTCTGCGCGTACTCGGGGCAAACTTCGATGGCAGCAAGAATGGCGTGTTCACCGACCGTGAGGGCGTGCTGAGCAATGACTTCTTCGTGAACCTGCTGGATATGAATACCCAGTGGAAGGCGACCGACGACTCAAACGAGCTGTTTGCCGGTAGCGATCGCGCCAGTGGCGAAGTGAAATACACCGCGACCCGCGCGGACCTGGTGTTTGGTTCAAACGCCGTCCTGCGCGCGCTGGCTGAAGTCTACGCCAGCAGCGATGCACACGAGAAGTTTGTGCGTGATTTTGTTGCCGCCTGGGCGAGAGTGATGGATTTGGATCGGTTTGACGTGAAGTAACCAGTGTGCCGGGTGGCGGCCACGCCTTACCCGGCTTGCAAAAGCATGTCATTCGTAGGCCGGGTAAGCGTAGCGCCGCCCGGCTTTTTTATTACTCCCACTCCTGCAGGAACCGCTGTCCATACTGGTCAGCCACCAGCAGCGCCGCATACACCTGATCTGGCGTTACTCCGCCCGGCATGTTGTGAATAGTTTCCCCTTCTGCACAGGACGCTTCTGCGATCAGCCGCATTTTGGCCGGAATATCCTCTTTAATATTCAGCTGCGCCAGCGTGATCGGCAGTCCCACGCTGTGGCAAAGCGCCGCGACGGTCTCTATTTCTTCTACCGGCGCATTTTCGAGCACCAGCTGCGTCAGCGTACCAAACGCTACTTTTTCACCGTGATAGAAGTGATGCGCATCCGGCACCGCCGTCATACCGTTGTGAATCGCATGTGCCGCAGCCAGTCCACCGCTTTCAAAACCTACGCCGCTGAGATAGGTGTTGGCTTCGATAATGCGCTCCAGCGCAGGCGTTACGACATGCTGTTCCGCCGCCAGCATGGCTTTCTCACCCTCTTCAAGCAGCGTGTTGTAACACAGCTCCGCCAGCGCGAGTGCCGCCTGCGTGCATTTACCGCCCGCCATCGTCGTGGCACCGCTACGCGAGCAGGCGCGCGCTTCAAACCAGGTCGCAAGCGCATCGCCAATCCCCGCGGCAAGCAGACGAGCCGGCGCACCCGCGACGACTTTGGTATCCACAATCACCATGTTCGGGTTGTGCGGCAGCATCAGGTAGCGATCGAACTCGCCGCTGTCGGTATAGATTACGGAAAGTGCGCTGCACGGTGCATCGGTGGAGGCAATGGTCGGGGCAATCGCAACCGGCACGTCCATAAAGTGTGCCAGCGCTTTGGCGGTGTCCAGCGTCTTCCCGCCGCCGATACCCAGCACGGCCAGACAGTCGGCGCTATCGGCCAGTTTTTTCAGACGATCGATTTCATTTTGTGAACATTCGCCACCAAACGGTGCGATTTCTGCATGCAGCTCTGCGTTTTTAAAGCTCTGGCGCAAGGTTTCTTCAGCAAAACCCAGCACAAATTTATCGCCGACAACCAGCCAACGCGTTGCCAGCGGTTTTAGGTAGTCGCCGAGACGGGTAAGCACATCAGCGCCCTGGATATATTTTCCGGGCGATTGAATGATACGGTCCATAACATTTCTCCCTTAGAGGTTGAGGTTACCAAACGCGTTTTTCCAGTCCTGCTCGAACTTCTCTATGGCTGACTCTACCGCCGGCGTGCCGAGCATTTGTTGCGCTACATCTAAAGGAAGCGTGATTGCGTCGCATCCGGCCAGCAGGCAGTCCAGCGCCTGACGTGGCGTTTTGAAGCTGGCGGCCAGCACCTTGCTCTCAGGGGCATGCATTTCCAGAAGAGACTGCAGCTCCTGGACCATGCGGATACCATCACCGCCCTGGGCGTCGACGCGGTTCACATACGGTGCGACATACGACGCGCCCGCCAGTGCAGCCAGCAGACCCTGTGCGGCGCTGTATACGGCCGTCCCGAGTGTAGTGATCCCCTCGTTTTTCAATGCCTTAATCGCTACAAGTCCTTCTGCCGTTACAGGGATTTTCACCACGATATCCGGCAGGGCATTACTGAGACGTTTGGCTTCCGCTACCATTTCCCCAGCGTCACGGCTCATGGTCTGGGCAAACAGAGTGCCCCGGGGACCGATGGCTTTTTGCAGGCGCGGCAGCACGCTCCAGATGGACTCCCGGCTGGCGGCAATAATGCTCGGGTTAGTGGTCACACCCGCGATCGGGAATACCCGCGCCAGACGCTCAACTTCCGCCACGTTGGCGGTGTCCAGGTACAGTTCCATTATTTTTCCTTAAGTCAGAAAGGTTGAATAAAGGATAAGGCGCGGCAGAGTACGGCGGATACAGGTCAATTTTGCCAAATACTGGACAAATGTAATGTCCTTAGTGAAGTGAGAGAACGATCACAATGCTATTTTTTGGCAATCAGCTGGCTGTGATACTGACGACGATATTCGGAAGGGGAGCGCTCGGTGTGCTTACGAAAGAGACGGCAAAAGTAGTTGCTGTCGGTAAATCCGCAGCGTGCGGCGATATCTTTAATTTTGAGGTCATAGCCTTTCAGCAGCTGGCGGGCGTGTTCCAGACGGGTCTGCGTCAGGTATTCATTGAACCCGACGTTCCCGGTCTTCTGAAAAAGGTGAGAGAGATAGTTAGGGGAAATATAAAATGCCCCGGCAACGGAATCCCGGGTCAGCGCCGAGGCATGGTTTTCATCAATAAAGCGACGAACGGCTTCGAATAATGCGCGGCTGCGGCTATCAGTGTGGATATCACTGCCAAGCAGATCGCGGCAGTGGCTGAGCAGACTTAATATCACCAGCCTGGCCGTGTCCTGCTCAGTTGGCTGCATCTGCAGCTCATTGAGCGTTTGCAGGAGAAACGCGCCCGTCCGGGGTCCTCTTCTGGCAATCTGCTGCTGTTGTATAAGAGCGTTGCCCCGGTAGAACTGAAGCGCCAGCTGCTGTTTGCCGAAGCTTATTCTGAGCGAGTTTGAAGAATGCAGCGGGACGTTCCCGGATGCGGAAAAGAAGGCTTCGCAGCGGGTTTCCAGGATAACTGAGAGACAAGGTGATGTGCGGTTATTCTCGGCAGGCGTGACAAAGTGCACTTGATCCATGGGGAATGCGCCTTTAATCAGAGCCGTGAGGATGTGCGTAATATCGTGAAACATGTTTTGGATACCGGGGTATTGCCGGGTGGGCGCAAGCACCCCCCCGGCATAGCGGATTAGCCCGTGTTACGCATACCCGCCGCAACGCCCGCAATCGTCACCATCAGCGCCTGCTCAACGCGAGGATCCGGCTCTTTGCCTTCTTCTTCCGCCAGACGAGAACGGTGCAGCAGCTCTGCCTGCAGGACGTTCAGCGGGTCGGTGTAGATGTTACGCAGCTGGATAGACTCGGCGATCCACGGCAGGTCCGCCATCAGGTGTGAGTCGTTGGCGATATCCAGCACCACTTTGATGTCGCCTTCCAGCAGTTCGCGCAGCTCTTTACCCAGCGCCCACAGCTCAGGCTTAACCAGACGCTGATCGTAGTATTCCGCCAGCCACAGGTCAGCTTTCGAGAAGACCATCTCCAGCATACCCAGACGGGTAGAGAAGAATGGCCAGTCGCGGCACATGGTTTCCAGTTCGTTCTGTTTACCGTCTTCCACCACTTTCTGCAGCGCGGCACCGGCACCCAGCCAGGCAGGCAGCATCAAACGGTTCTGCGTCCAGGCGAAAATCCATGGAATCGCGCGCAGTGACTCTACGCCGCCGGTCGGGCGACGCTTCGCCGGACGCGAGCCCAGCGGCAGTTTACCCAGTTCCTGCTCAGGTGTTGCCGAGCGGAAGTAAGGCACAAAATCTTTGTTTTCACGCACGTAGCCACGGTAAAGATCGCAGGAGATCGCCGACAGTTCGTCCATGATATGGCACCAGGACGCTTTCGGCTCCGGCGGTGGCAGCAGGTTTGCTTCCAGAATGGCGCTGGTATAAAGCGACAGACTGCTGATGGTCACTTCCGGCAGGCCGTATTTGAAGCGGATCATCTCACCTTGCTCGGTCACGCGCAGGCCGCCTTTCAGGCTGCCTGGCGGCTGCGACAGCAGTGCCGCGTGTGCAGGCGCGCCGCCTCGGCCGATTGAGCCACCGCGTCCGTGGAACAGCGTCAGCTCAATACCGGCTTTCTCGCAGGTTTTAATCAGTGCATCCTGCGCCTGATACTGCGCCCAGGATGCCGCCATCACGCCCGCATCTTTGGCGGAGTCGGAATAGCCAATCATCACCATCTGCTTGCCCTGAATAAAGCCGCGATACCAGTCGATGTTCAGCAACTGGGTCATCACGTCATTGGCGTTGTTCAGGTCATCGAGGGTTTCAAACAGCGGCGCCACCGGCAGGGCATAGTCGATGCCCGCTTCTTTGAGAAGCAGATGAACGGCCAGCACGTCGGACGGGGTCTTCGCCATGGAGATCACATAGGCGGCCACCGATCCTTTCGGTGCGTCCACGATCGCTTTACAGGTGTTGAGCACCTCGCGGGTTTCGTTGCTTGGCTCCCAGTTGCGCGGCAACAGAGGGCGCTTGGAGTTCAGTTCGCGGATCAGGAATGCCTGTTTGTCGGCTTCGGACCAGCTTTCATAGTCGCCGATGCCGAGATAGCGGGTCAGTTCACCCAGCGCTTCGGTATGGCGGGTACTTTCCTGACGTACGTCGATACGCACCAGCGGCACGCCGAAACATTTCACGCGGCGCAGGGTGTCGAGCAGTTCGCCGTTAGCGATGATGCCCATCCCGCAGGCCTGGAGTGATTTATAACAGGCGTACAGCGGTTCCCAGAGCTGTTCGTTCTGGCTGAGCAGGCCTTCCGGCTTCGGCAGACGCTGGCCTTTCAGGCGCGCTTCCAGCCAGGCCTGAGTCGCCATCAGCTGACCGCGCAGTTTTTTCATCAGGAAACGGTACGGCTCGCTGGCACCTTCTTCACCGGCCAGCGCGCGCAGTTCCGGCGTCGCTTCGACCATTGACAGTTCGGAAATCAGCACCTGAATATCTTTCAGGAACAAATCGGTCGCTTTCCAGCGGCTCAGCAACAGAACGTGACGGGTGATTTCCGCAGTGACGTTCGGGTTGCCGTCGCGGTCGCCGCCCATCCAGGAGGTGAAGCGTACCGGCACAAAGTCGACCGGCAGGCGGTAGCCGAGGTTCTCTTCCAGCTGT
This sequence comes from Enterobacter sp. ZOR0014, assembly GCF_000798855.1. Classification (NCBI taxonomy): domain Bacteria; kingdom Pseudomonadati; phylum Pseudomonadota; class Gammaproteobacteria; order Enterobacterales; family Enterobacteriaceae; genus Enterobacter; species Enterobacter sp. ZOR0014. The sequence goes on from NZ_JTLF01000168.1 coordinate 52,467, forward strand.
TCGTTCAGCTCGCGCAGGTAGTTCGGCACCCCTTCCCACAGGCTGTTTTCCACCACCGCAAAGCCCCATTTGGCTTCGTCGACCGGGCTGGGGCGTTGCTTACGAATTTCGTCGGTGTGCCAGGACTGAGCAATCAGCTGGCGCAGACGGCGCATCAGCTGGTTGCGTTCATAGCCGGCGATGTCTTTGTTATCCAGCTGCTTGAGGCAGTTGTTCACTTCCACCATTTTGTGGATCAGGGTACGACGGGTGATCTCGGTTGGGTGAGCGGTCAGAACCAGCTCCAGCGAGAGAGACTCCACCGCTTTTTTGATGGTGGCTTCGGTGAGATCGGGCTGGTCTTTCAGTTTACGCAGCGTACGGGCAATCACTTCCGGGTTGCTGGCAGCTTCGCCATTAGGCGAAATGCTGTGGTATTGCTCAGCGGTGTTGGCCAGGTTCAGGAACTGGCTGAAGGCACGGGCAACGGGCAGCAGCTCATCGTTGGAGAGGTTCTGCAAGGTGGTGAGCAGTTCCTGACGGCTGGCCTCGTTACCGGCACGGGAAGATTTAGACAGCTTGCGGATGGTTTCAACGCGTTCGAGGATGTTTTCCCCCAACGCATCTTTGATGGTATCTCCAAGCACTTTGCCGAGCATACTGACATTACTACGCAACGCGGAATATTGTTCGTTCATAAAAACCCAGTCACCCCATCATTTTTGTTTATGCCCATGCGAAAATCTGCTGGACAATATTTTGTCATCTCCCTTTATAAAGCCACGTAAAACCCCCGTCGTCAATTGCTGCGAAAACGGTTCAGCAAACGAATAAATGCGGGCAATTTACGAAATTTAATTCGCATTGCGTCAGATAAGAGATGCTTATGGGAATGTGACGGAGATCGCGGGATTTACTCCCCTCACCCTGCCCTCTCCCCAAAGGGGAGAGGGGTAGGGTGAGGGGCAGTTTTTAATGCCAGCAGAAGTGGTGCACAACCTGGGTAATCAACTCGCGAGTGGGCTTGATGAAGCGGGTTTCCAGATACTCATCCGGCTGGTGCGCCTGGTTAATGGAGCCAGGGCCAAGGACCAGCGTCGGACACAGCGTCTGAATGAACGGCGCTTCGGTGCAGTAGTTCACCACGTCGGTTTTTTCACCAAGCAGTTTTTCCACCACTTCAACCAGCTGGTGATCCGGAGGGCACTCATAACCCGGGATCGGCGGATGCAGTTCGGAGACCGTCAGGCGGCCCGGCCAGCGCTCGCTCACCGGGGCCAGTGCTTCATTCAGCAAGCCGTCGAGATCGCTCAGCGTCATACCTGGCAGCGGGCGGATATCCATATGCAGTTCGCAGCAGGCGCAGATACGGTTGGAGGCATCGCCGCCGTGCAGGCTGCCGAGGTTTAGGGTCGGATACGGCACGGTGAACGCGTCATAGTGATAACGTTCTTTCAGCGAGTCGCGCAGGGTCATGATACGGCCGATGGCGTCATGCATCAGCTCAATCGCATTTACGCCGCGCGCCGGATCGCTGGAATGACCGGACTGGCCCAGCACGCGCACGGCCGTCGAGATATGACCTTTGTGCGCGCGAATCGGTTGCAGTGACGTCGGCTCGCCGATAATGGCGCAATCCGGGCGAATCGACGTGTTTTCAGAGAAGTAGCGCGCGCCCGCCATGCTGGTCTCTTCGTCGGCGGTCGCCAGAATGTAGAGCGGCTTTTTCAGTTTTGTCACGTCCACTTCACGCAGCGCGTCGAGGATAAAGGCGAAGAAGCCTTTCATGTCGGCGGTGCCGAGACCATAGAGTTTGTTGTCGTGCTCGGTCAGGGTGAACGGATCGCGGGTCCAGCGGCCATCGTCAAACGGCACGGTGTCGGTATGACCGGCAAGCAGCAGGCCGCCCGCACCGGTTCCGGTGCTGGCCAGCAGGTTAAATTTATGACGGGTTCCGGGAACGGGCTGTACCTCAACGTTAAACCCAAGATCGCTAAACCAACCCGCCAGCAGATTGATTAAAGACTCATTGCTTTGATCCAGCGCTTCTTCCGTTGCACTGATGGACGGTGTGGCAATCAGGGCGCGGTAGATCTCGATAAATGGCGGTAAGTTCATTTTCATTGTTGACACACCTTAGGTCGTGATAGTATCAATATTCATGCAATAAATGTGAATAAAAATACATTAACGTTGAGCATAAAGGAACCCGATGTTGAATACGCTGATTGTAGGCGCTAGCGGTTATGCGGGCGCAGAGCTTGTAAGCTACGTGAATCGCCATCCACATATGACCATAACCGCTTTGACCGTGTCAGCGCAAAGCAATGATGCAGGAAAGTTAATTTCCGATTTGCATCCGTGGCTTAAGGGCATTGTCGATCTGCCGCTGCAGCCGATGTCTGACATCAGTGAGTTCACCGACGGCGTTGACGTGGTGTTTTTAGCCACTGCGCACGAAGTCAGTCATGACCTGGCACCGCAGTTCCTGGCAGCCGGCTGCGTGGTGTTCGATCTCTCCGGCGCGTTCCGCGTTAACGACGGCGCGTTCTACGAAAAATATTACGGTTTCACCCATCAGCACCCCGATCTGCTTGAAAAAGCGGTTTACGGCCTGGCGGAGTGGAGCACAGACAAACTGAAAGAAGCGGATCTGATTGCCGTGCCGGGCTGCTACCCGACGGCGGCGCAACTTTCCCTGAAACCGCTGATCGACGCAGGTCTGCTGGATCTGAACCAGTGGCCGGTGATCAACGCCACCAGCGGCGTGAGCGGAGCAGGGCGCAAAGCGGCGATCTCTAATAGCTTCTGCGAAGTGAGCCTTCAGCCGTATGGCGTGTTTAATCACCGCCATCACCCTGAAATCACGACGCATCTGGGTACGGACGTCATTTTCACGCCGCATCTGGGCAGCTTCCCGCGCGGCATCCTCGAAACCATCACCTGCCGCCTGAAACCGGGAGTGACCAAAGAGCAGGTGAGCGAGGTCTTCACGCAGGCGTATGCGGATAAACCGCTGGTGCGTCTGTATGACAAAGGCGTGCCGGCGCTGAAAAACGTGGTCGGGCTGCCGTTCTGCGACATCGGCTTTGCCGTACAGGGCGAGCACCTGATTGTGGTCGCTGCAGAAGATAACTTACTCAAAGGCGCTGCCGCACAGGCAATGCAGTGTGCAAATATTCGTTTCGGCTTCCCTGAAACGCAGGCTCTTATTTAAGGTGTGATGATGAACCCATTAATTATCAAACTCGGTGGTGTACTGCTGGACAGCGAAGAAGCGCTGGAGCGTCTGTTTACCGCGCTGGTGAACTATCGTGAATCACACCAACGTCCGCTGGTGATTGTGCACGGCGGCGGCTGCGTGGTAGATGAGCTGATGAAAGGGCTCAACCTGCCGGTGAAAAAGAAAAACGGCCTGCGCGTCACGCCCGCTGACCAGATTGACATCATTACCGGCGCGCTGGCGGGAACGGCGAACAAAACGCTGCTGGCATGGGCGAAGAAACATCATATTGCCTCCGTTGGCCTCTGTCTGGGGGATGGCGACAGCGTAAAAGTGACCCAGCTCGATGAAGAGCTCGGCCACGTTGGACTGGCGCAGCCGGGTTCGCCTAAGCTGATTAACACGCTGCTGGAAGGTGGTTTCCTGCCAGTGGTGAGCTCTATCGGCGTGACCGAAGAGGGCGAGCTAATGAACGTTAACGCGGATCAGGCGGCAACGGCTCTGGCGGCTACGCTGGGCGCAGACCTGATCCTGCTTTCCGACGTGAGCGGCATTCTGGACGGCAAAGGCCAGCGCATCGCGGAAATGACCGCGGCCAAAGCCGAACAGCTGATCGCGCAGGGCATCATTACTGACGGCATGATCGTCAAAGTGAACGCCGCGCTGGATGCCGCTCGCACGCTGGGTCGCCCGGTGGATATCGCCTCCTGGCGTCACGCGGAACAACTGCCGGCGCTGTTTAACGGAACGCCGATTGGCACGCGTATTTTAGCGTAATCGATTTAATGTTTTGTAGGCCCGGTAAGCGCAGCGCCACCGGGCAATGAAATTCAAAGATATTAAGGAAGCATGTTATGGCACTTTGGGGTGGGCGTTTTACACAGGCAGCGGATCAGCGGTTCAAACAGTTCAATGACTCTTTGCGCTTCGACTACCGCCTGGCCGAACAGGATATTGTCGGCTCTGTGGCCTGGTCCAAAGCGCTGGTGACCGTTGGCGTGCTGACCGCAGAGGAGCAGCTACAACTGGAAGAGGCGCTGAATAACCTTCTGGAAGAGGTGCGTCTGGATCCGCAGCAAATCCTGCAGAGCGATGCCGAAGATATTCACAGCTGGGTGGAAGGCAAACTTATCGACAAAGTCGGTCAGTTGGGTAAAAAGCTACACACCGGCCGGAGCCGTAACGACCAGGTTGCGACCGACCTGAAGCTGTGGTGTAAAGAGACCGTTGGCGAGCTGCTGGCAGCTAACCGTCAGCTGCAGAGCGCGCTGGTAGAGACCGCGCAGAACAACCAGGAAGCCGTGATGCCGGGCTATACCCACCTGCAGCGCGCGCAGCCGGTGACCTTTGCCCACTGGTGTCTGGCCTATGTTGAGATGCTGGCGCGTGACGAAAGCCGTCTGCAGGACACCCTGAAACGTCTGGATGTCAGTCCACTGGGTAGCGGCGCGCTGGCTGGTACAGCGTATGAAATCGACCGTGAACAGCTCGCAGGCTGGCTGGGCTTTGCGTCCGCCACCCGTAACAGCCTGGACAGCGTCTCTGACCGTGACCATGTACTGGAGCTGCTCTCCAATGCGTCTATCGGGATGGTGCATCTGTCGCGCTTTGCCGAAGACCTGATCTTCTTTAACTCCGGTGAAGCCGGTTTTGTGGAGCTGTCCGACCGCGTGACCTCAGGCTCTTCCCTGATGCCGCAGAAGAAAAACCCGGACGCGCTGGAGCTGATTCGCGGCAAGTGTGGCCGTGTGCAGGGCGCACTGACCGGTATGATGATGACCCTGAAAGGGCTGCCACTGGCGTACAACAAAGATATGCAGGAAGACAAAGAAGGGCTGTTCGACGCGCTCGACACCTGGCTGGATTGTCTGCATATGGGCGCCCTGGTGCTGGATGGCATTCAGGTGAAACGTCCGCGCTGCCAGGAAGCGGCGCAGCAGGGGTATGCCAACTCCACCGAGCTGGCGGATTATCTGGTCGCGAAGGGCGTACCGTTCCGTGAAGCGCACCATATTGTGGGCGAAGCGGTGGTGGAGGCGATTCGTCAGGGTAAACCGCTGGAAGACCTGGCGCTTGCTGACCTGCAGAAGTTCAGTGCGGTTATCGGGGAGGATGTCTATCCGATTCTGGCGCTGCAATCCTGCCTGGATAAGCGTGCCGCGAAAGGCGGCGTGTCGCCGAAGCAGGTCGCGCAGGCGATTACGGATGCGAAAAACCGGTTGGTTTGATTTGGTTTGAATAGTGCGGGCTGGTGCCCTCACCCCGGCCCTCTCCCACGGGGAGAGG
>NZ_JTLF01000018.1:0-612 GCF_000798855.1 Enterobacter sp. ZOR0014
GCTGACGGTAGCATGGGTCAAGGGCGTTGGGGCGGCAGCGGGTGGGGGGGCGTCTTTAATGTCGGTGTATTCAGACGTTCTCGCTGTCAAAGCAGAAATAGAAAATAATCGTTTTTTCCTTGTTGGAGTTTTGGGGTTAAAAACATTTGTGGATGTCCTTGTTGTCACAAAATCAGTTGGTCTTCTGCTGGAGGCAATGAATCCAGTCGTAAAAATAATGGGAAAAGTTGAGTTAGCCGCCAAAATGGCATCTGGTGCGGAATATGTTTCTATAAAATTGGCAGACAGATATTTTGGAGTCAGAGTTTTGGCGATTTTAATGACCTGGGAAGCTATGGTGGCGGTAACGTTGTTACAGGTAGTGGTGACCTGGATTTCTGACAACGAGCTTCAGATATGGTGTAAGAAATGCGTATTTGGCACAGCATCTTTCAACCGCAGTGTGGCAGACCAGAATAAAGCTTTGGAAGAAGCAATAAAGGATATCTCATGAATTCAGTTGAAAATCAGCAGGTATGTTCGCGGTTTGTTGAGCCAGAGAAATTAGCAGACCTGCGTACAAAGCGGGAGATTGAGGTGATGAACGGCAGGCCGTGGACGCGGGAGCTTCCC
>NZ_JTLF01000342.1:0-272 GCF_000798855.1 Enterobacter sp. ZOR0014
AGGGGGGATACCAAATCATTTTCTGCTGCGCCAGAAACTGGCGCAGCAATAAAGCATTTACTTCACAATGGAGAGATCGACATTCACGTTTGCCGTCCAGTCAGTGTTGTGCCAGTCATTCGCAATCAGGTGGAGAACACCCGTATAGCTGCCCTGAGGCAAAAGCGGGTTATCTTCTGCTTTATAAGCGATTCTTAAATATGCACTTGTTCCAGAGTTGCAGTTTACCGCGGTGTTAACGGAATGAATATTGCAGCCGCCATGGCTGTTCT
>NZ_JTLF01000256.1:0-311 GCF_000798855.1 Enterobacter sp. ZOR0014
AACCCCATTCCCTGGCAGAGAAGGTTGCGTAATATCGCTTATCTGCCTAAGCGTTCTCTTGTGAAACGCTTTATGGACGACGTTATCCAGCCCGCCATGACGCTGGTTCAGGAAGAGCTCAACAAGCAGGGAACGATTAGCCACATCAATGACGCTGCCGACGATCGTATTCGCCTTGAAGTCGATCTGGGTAACGAACTGAACTATATTTATGAAGTGAGGCTTCGCGGGTATAACTCGCCAACCTTCGCCCTGGCTGCGATGGATAATGATGAGCAGCAGGCTGAGCAACATCGATATTATCGCGCAGA
>NZ_JTLF01000114.1:0-28430 GCF_000798855.1 Enterobacter sp. ZOR0014
GGCCTACGGGTTTTGTAGGCCGGGTAAGGCGAAGCCGCCACCCGGCGCTTTACTCCCCGCTCAACGCATCAAACTCTTCACATCCCGTATCAAACCCTTCCGTACAGCTCAGGTTCAACCAGTAAAGCGCTTTCTGCTTATTCGGCGTGATAAACCCTTTCTCGCCCTGTCTGAACAGCATCCCCGCCCAGTACTCCGCATAGCCCGTTCGCGACAGGGTAGAACTTCGCTTGAACCACGACGCGGCCCGCACGTCATCCTGAGCCACCTCAACGCCGTTGGCATAGATCAGCCCCAGCAGCAGCTGCGCGTCTACCGCCGAATCGTTGTCGATATCTTCAGTCGCCGTTTGCAGGAGCTTAATGGCCTGGGGATAGTCGGTTTGACCGGCCTGAGTGTTGACCAGCACGCGCGCCAGCATGATCGCGCCGCGTTTGCTGCCTGCAATGTTTGCCTGCTGCGCCAGAGCCTTGGCCTGCGCGTAATCCCCCTGCGTAAAGTGAATTTGCGACAACAGCGCCATGGCATCGACATCGCCACCTTTTGCGGCTTTTTCGGCCCACCGCGCGGCCTGTGTGCGGTCCCCCGAGCTGAAGTAGGTATCAGCAAGATAATACTGGGCGCGGGCATCGCCCGCTTCCGCCTGCTTCAGATACTGGCTGCCTATCTCATCCGCGCAGGCGAACGAGGTTATAAAGAATAACAACAGAAAAATGGCTTTCATGGATTCTTATCTTCTGGGTACACGCCGCGCAGTATAATCGCGGTGGCGGAAATAAAAAAAGGGAGTGAATATATCACTCCCTTTGTTCATTAATTAATTACCCGCTTCAACCCATTGCGCTTTCACGCAGTCGGGCTTTCAGCTTGTTATATTCGTCAATCACATACTGTTCGGCAGCGTGTTGATCCGCAATGGGCTCCACGTTGACGGCACAATATTTATACTCCGGCGTTTTGGTTATCGGGCTTAAATTCTCCGTCACCAGTTCGTTACAGGCACCAATCCACCACTGGTAGGTCATATAGACCGCTCCTTTGTTGGGACGATCGCTCACCTGCGCACGGGTGATGATTCGCCCTTTGCGCGAGTTCACCCATACCAGCGCCTCATCCTCAATACCCAGGCGTTCCGCGTCGGCAGTGTTGATTTGCGCGTAGCCGGGTTCATCTGCCAGCGCGGCCAGCGCGGCGCAGTTCCCGGTCATTGAGCGACAGGAGTAGTGGCCTACTTCGCGCACGGTGGAGAGCACCATCGGATACTCGTCGGTGAGTTTATCTATAGGTGCGACCCAGTCGCAGGTGAAGAACTGCGCCAGCCCGTTCGGGGTGTCGAACGTCTCTTTAAAGAGGTATGACGTCCCCTGGTCGGCTTCCGACTCATCGCGGCATGGCCACTGGATATACCCCAGCTCACCCATTTTTTCATAGGTGGCACCGTAGAAGTCCGGGCACAGATGCCGCAACTCGTCCCAGATCTCCTGGGTGTTGTTGTAGTGCATCGGGTAGCCCATACGGGTGGCGATTTCGCTGATGATCTGCCAGTCGGTTTTCAGATCCCACTTCGGTTCGACCGCTTTGAAGAAGCGCTGGAAACCGCGGTCAGCCGCCGTGTAGACGCCTTCATGCTCACCCCATGACGTCGACGGTAAAATAACATCCGCCGCCGCCGCGGTTTTGGTCATGAAGATGTCCTGGACAATCACCAGCTCAAGATCCTCAAACCCTTTACGTACCGCAGAGAGTTCGGCATCGGTCTGGAGCGGATCTTCACCCATGATGTAGGCCGCACGCACTTCACCGTGCGCCGCACGGTGCGGCAGCTCGCTGATGCGATAGCCGGTGTGTTCCGGCAGGCTTTCGACCCCCCAGGCTTTCGCGAATTTCTCGCGGTTTTCCGGGAATTTGACGTACTGATATCCTGGATAGGTATCCGGCAGCGCGCCCATATCGCAGGCCCCCTGGACGTTATTCTGACCACGTACCGGGTTGACGCCGACGTGGGCCTTGCCCAGGTTACCCGTCAGCATGGCGAGGCTGGTCAACGAACGCACGGTTTCCACGCCCTGGTAGAACTGGGTCACGCCCATGCCCCACAGAATGGCGGCGGTTTTCGCCCCGGCGTACATGCGTGCGGCCTGGCGGATCTCCTGTGCGCTGACGCCGGTTATCGCTTCAACGGACTCTGGCGTATAGCCTTCGACAATTTTACGATACTCTTCAAAGCCTTCCGTGCGGCTGGCCACAAACGCCTGGTCGTACAGATTCTCCTCAATAATGACGTGCCCCATCGCATTCAACAGCACGATATTCGAGCCGTTTTTCAATGCAATGTGCATATCCGCAATGCGCGCGGTTTCAATTTTGCGCGGATCGCAGACGATGATTTTCGCCCCGTTCTGTTTGGCGCGAATAACATGGTTCGCGACGATAGGGTGAGAATCCGCCGGGTTATAGCCGAAAATAAACACCAGATCGGTGTTGTCTATCTCGTTGATGGCATTACTCATTGCGCCGTTACCGACCGACTGGTGCAGACCTGCAACCGATGGGCCGTGTCAGACGCGAGCGCAGCAGTCGACGTTATTGGTTCCAATAACGGCGCGTGCGAATTTTTGCATCACATAGTTGGTTTCATTCCCTGTCCCGCGTGAGGAACCGGTCGTCTGAATCGCATCCGGGCCGTACTTGGCCTTGATGGCGCTGAGGCGCGTGGCGACGTAATCGAGCGCCTCGTTCCAGCTGACGGCTTCCAGCTTGCCACCGCGCTCGCGGCGGATCATAGGGGTTTTCAGGCGCGGGGTGAGGATTTGGGTATCATTGATAAAATCCCAGCCGTAATACCCTTTCAGACACAGCGTGCCCTGGTTGGTTTTCCCCTGTGCGGCCTCCGCCCGGACGATTTTGCCGTTATCGACCACCAGGTGGATCTTGCAACCTGAGGCACAATAAGGGCAAACCGTGACGACTTTTTTCATCAGTCTGCTCCAGTTAATCGAATCTTTCGCACCGACTAATGCAGCTTCTATGCCATGTTTTTAGTAGGGGTAATTGCGCGCTTTACGGCGTATTCCTGCCGGCAACCCTGACGAAAAGCAGACCATCGTCAAAATTGACGTGTCGAATGGGCAGGGTATGTGACATGGGTTGAATTTCCGTCACGGAAAACGCCCTTTCACTGGAGCCGACGGCAGAATGGTTCAGACTTAACATAATCCCCTGACGGAAGCATATGATGAAACCGGCGATTCTGGTGGTTGATGACGATTTGGCAGTGTGTGAACTGCTGCAGGATGTGCTGAGTGAACACGTCTTTGACGTGCTTGTCTGCCATAACGGCCAGGATGTGCCGGGCCGGGTACAACAGACGCCGGAGATCGCCCTTGTCCTGCTGGATATGATGCTGCCAGATATCAATGGGTTACAGGTTTTGCTGCAGTTGCAAAAGCAGCGTCCGGCGCTACCGGTGATCATGTTAACCGGGTTGGGCAGTGAATCCGACGTGGTAGTGGGGCTGGAGATGGGAGCCGACGACTATATTGGCAAACCGTTTAATCCGCGCGTGGTGGTTGCCCGGGTTAAAGCGGTCCTGCGTCGGACCGGCGTGCTGGCCGCAGAAACGCCGATGCCACGCGTAGCGGGGATAACCTTCGACAACTGGACGCTGGATACCTCCCGATGTGAACTGATTGATCCGCAACGTAACGTCGTGCCGTTGACCCAGGGGGAATATGGCCTGCTGCTGGCGCTTACGCAAAATGCCCGCCGGGTACTCAGCCGCGATCAACTGCTGGAACTCACCCACAGCGAAAGCACGGAGGTGTTTGACCGGACTATCGACGTGCTGATCATGCGTCTGCGCCGGAAAATCGAGATCAACCCGCATCAGCCTGCACTCATTAAAACCATTCGTGGACTGGGGTATGTATTTGCCACCGATGTTAGCCGCCCCGAACAGGCGGCATAAGGTCTATGTTATCGCCGGAATAAGAAGGGCGGCAAAAATGGCGCTGATGCACAGGTACTTGAGGGCATAATAGGCTTTACGATTTCGTTTTTTAAGACGCTGTCCGCGTTCGCGCCCCGCATGAACATATTTAAAAATGCGATTAATGCCGCCAGTGCGGTCATTCTCATCATTGGGTGAGCTGGCTGCAGACATCAGCGTCGTCCCTACCCAATGGTTAACTGCCTGTGCCCAGCCCCACTTCATCGGACGCTCGATATCACAGAAAAGAATAATGCGCGTTTGATCGGTTTTATTTTCTGCCCAGTGAACGTAAGTCTCATCAAAAATGACGGCCTCGCCATCGCGCCAGCTATGGCGCTGCTGGTCCACTTCAATAAAGCAGCGATCGTCATTCGGGGTAGATAAGCCCAGATGATAGCGAACCGAGCCCGCGTAGGGATCGCGATGCTTGCCCAGCTTTGCCCCCGCAGGCAGTTCGGCAAACATCGCCGCCTTTACGCAAGGAATTTGACTCACCAGTTGCGTGGTCACCGGGCAAAGCACTTGCGCAGAAGGGTGAGCGTCGGCGTACCATTTCAGATAAAAACGTTTCCAGCCGCGTTTAAAAAAGGTGTTAAAGCCAGCGTCGTTATTATTTTGCGCCGCCTTTATATGATCCTGTAAACGCACAGCCTCTTCACGAATAACCTGCCAGTTTTCCGTCAGCGTTTTTAATTCAGGGAAACGCTCTGTCTCAAAGAAAGCCTGCCTGGCGGGCAGGGAAGAGAACGCCGTCATAAACATATTGATGGGGGCCATGAACGTCGAATGGTCGAACAACTGACGAGACAGCGTCTGTTTTTCTTTCCCGCGTGAATGCGCGTAAATAACGCTAATAATGAAAATACCGATGATGATGGCTGCGAACATTTTTCCCTTGTCCTCTTTCTATCTCATTTCGGAAAAGCGTGCGGACAGAGTGCTGCCCACGCCGAATATGCCAGATGGAGAGAGTGTAGTTCGGGAATGTAAAATTCATAGAACTGTAATGAAAAATCGCAATTATTGTTAAATTAATTGCCCTCGCGAATAAAAGCCTGCAGCCCGGCCAGCGTTTTTTGCCACCCACTCTCCCCAAAGGGGAGAGGGTTTAGGCTGAGGGGTTACTTAACCGTCCATCCTTTATAGGTACCGACGTTCTTTTTATCGATCATCGTCACCGGGATCAGCACCGGTTCTTTCGGTGCCGGTTTACCCTGGAGAATGTCGTAGCCGATCTCGACCGCTTTTGCCGCCATCACCTGCGGATCTTGTGCCGGGGTTGCCACAAACAGGGAGTTTTCCCGCTTCAGCGCTTCTTCACCATCCGGGCTGCCATCCACGCCCACAATGAAGAATTCATTGCGCTGCGCCTGTTTTGCCGCCAGATCGGCGCCGATCGCGGTAGGATCGTTAATCGCGAATACGCCGTCGATCTTCGGATTGGCCGCCAGAAGAGAGGTCATGACTTCCAGACCGCCTTCACGGCTGCCTTTGGCGTTCTGGTTATCCGAGAGCACCTTGATATCCGGATGTTTTTTGAATTCCATCTGGCAACCTTCCACACGGTTTTGCACCGCCGAGACCGGTGGTCCGTTGATGATCACCACATTGCCTTTGCCTTTCAGGCGGTCGGTAATGTACTTACAGGCCATTTCGCCCGCCTGGGTGTTATTGGAGGTGATGGTCGCATCGGCTCCTTCCGCCGCCACGTCAACCGCCACGACCACGATCCCGGCATCCTTCGCGCGTTTCACCGCCGGGCCGATCCCTTTGGAATCCGCGGCGTTGAGGATGATCATGTCCACTTTCGCGGCGATAAAGTTATCGATCTGCGCCACCTGCTGACCGAGATCGTAACCGCTGGAGACCAGCGTCACTTTGACGTTATCGCCCGCCAGCTTGCGCGCTTCCAGCTCGGCACCTTTGGTGATCTGCACAAAGAACGGGTTGGCCAGGTCACCCACCGTCACGCCGATGGACTTTAGATCTTTCGCCTGCGCAAACGGCGTTGCGGCAAGCAGCGCGCCAGCACAGAGCGCGGTTACTAACGGTTTCAAACGCATAGTGTATTCCTCGAAGCTGTAGGGTTTTGTTGTTATGCACTTTGATGGTGTCGGGTACGGTATTTGTCGATCAGCACCGCAATGATGATCACCGCCCCTTTGATCACCAGTTGCCAGAAGTAGGAGACGCCCATCAGCGTCATGCCGTTGTTGAGGGTGGCGATAATCAATGCTCCCACCAGCGTGCCGGTGATCGTGCCGATCCCGCCGACGAAGCTGGTACCGCCGAGGATCACCGCCGCAATCGCATCCAGCTCATAGCCGGTACCGAGGTTGCCGTTGGCGCTGTAAAGGCGCGAGGCGCTCATCACGCCACCGAGACCGGAGAGCAGACCGCTCATGCCGTAGACAAACAGCAGTACCATCCAGACCTTAATACCCGTCAGGCGCGCCGCCTGCATGTTGCCGCCCACGGCGTAGATGTGAACGCCCAGCGTAGTGCGGCGCAGGATAAACCAGCAGATAGCAATGACCGCCAAAGCAATGACCACCAGCCATGGCACGGGACCGAGGTAGTTATTGCCAATCCATTCGAAGTTGATATTCGAGTTGATCACCGTAGTGCCGTCTGCCAGCAGGTAGGCCGCGCCGCGCAGCGCCGTATAGGTACCGAGCGTGACGATAAACGGCGGTAGCCCGGCAAAGGCCACCAGCGCGCCGTTGAACAGCCCCAGCACCATGCCGAGCATCAGCGCCGCCGGAATAGAAAGTCCGGCGAATTCCGGGATCAGCGACACCACCATTGCCGCAACGGCGGTAGTACCGAGAATCGACCCCACGGAGAGGTCAATCCCACCGGTTAAGATGATGAAAGTCATCCCCGCAGCCAGCACGATGTTGATTGACGCCTGACGGGTGATGTTGAGCAGGTTGCTCTCGGTGAAGAAGTTAGGGGCGATAAAGCCAAATACCGCCACGATCAGAATTAAAATAGGTAAAATGCCGATCGTTTGCATCAGATCGCTCATCAGCATTTTTTTGGCGGAGGCGGATTTCGCCACCTGCTGCGGATGGGTTGGAGTTGTCATAGTTACACCGCCTGATGATGTGTGTCGTCCACGCCGGTTGCCAGCGTCATGATGTTTTCCTGAGAGATATCGCGCCCGTGGAGTTCACCCGCAATGCTGCCTTCGCGCATCACGTACACCCGGTCACTCATGCCCACCACTTCCGGCAGTTCGCTGGAGATCATCAAAATCGCCACGCCCTTACGCGCCATCTGGTTCATGATGCGGTAGATCTCGCTTTTCGCGCCAACGTCCACGCCGCGGGTGGGTTCGTCCAGAATCAGAATGCGCGGGCCTATCGCCACCCAGCGCGAGATCAGCAGTTTTTGCTGATTACCGCCGGACAGTCCGCCCGCGCGTACCTGTGAATGGGGCACACGAATGTTGAGCAGGGCGATAGCGTCATCGGAAATGGACTGGGCTTTTTTGCGGTTCAGCATGCCGAAGGTGGCATCGCGTTCCAGCGTCGCCATCGTGATGTTCTCCTGCGCCGCCAGCTCCAGAAACAGCCCCTGCTCCTTACGGTTCTCGGTGAGAAAACCGATCCCGTTTTCAATGGCCGCGCGCGGGGAGTGGATCACCACCGGCTCGCCGTCCACCTCAATCATGCCGCCCGTGGCTTTGCGCACGCCGAAAATGAGCTGCGCCAGCTCGGAACGTCCGGCACCGACCAGCCCGGCCAGCCCGACGATTTCGCCGGAACGGACCTGTAAACTGCACGGCCGCACTTTTTTACCGTCGGTAAGGTGGTGGACGTTCAGGCGCGGGCTGCCGAGAGGGATATCGCGCTCTTTGTTGAACAGATCGCTTAAGGGGCGGCCCACCATCATTTTCACCAGCTCGGAGGCGTTGAGCTTGTCGCGCGTCAGGCTGCCGACGTACTGCCCGTCACGCAGAACGCTGACGCGGTCAGAGAGTTCATACACTTCCGCCATGCGGTGGCTGATATAGATAATCGCCATGCCTTCATCGCGCAGGCGCAGAATCAGTTCAAACAGGCGGTGGGTTTCGCGGGAAGAGAGGGCGGCGGTGGGTTCGTCCATCACCAGAATGCGGCTGTTGCGGTGCAGCGCGCGGGCAATTTCCACCTGCTGCTGTTCGGCGATGGTCAGCTTCATCACCCGATCGGTGGCGCTGAACTGGGCGCCGAGGCGATCGATCACCGCCTGCGCCTGGGCGGCCATCTCTTTACGCTGAACCAGACCGCCGCGCGACAGTTCGCTGCCGAGGAAAATGTTTTCCGCCACGGTCAGATTGGGGGCGAGCTGCATCTCCTGGTAAATCAAGGTAATGCCTGCGGCCAGGGCATCTTTCGGCCCTTTGATGTGAAACGGCTGTCCGTCGATCAGGATCTCACCGCGGGTGGCAGTGTAGGCACCTGCGAGGATTTTCATCAGCGTGCTTTTGCCCGCGCCATTTTCGCCCATCAGCGCGTGGATCTCACCGGGGAAAACCGTCAAATCCACGCCCTTGAGCGCGTGGAAATTGCCAAAGGTTTTGGCTATGCCGCGCATCTCTAAAACCGGGGTTCTGCTCATGGCGGATCTCCTGTGAATGTCGATATCTGCACTTCATCACAGGTGCGTAAATGCAAAATGTCAGAAGCTGTTCATATTTGTCATAGTTATGAATAGCTAACCGCCGTCACATTTCTCTTTTCCCTCTCCCCGTGGGGGAGGGCCAGGGTGAGGGCATCAGACCGCTTAGGAGCCTAAAGAGATGTCATCACGCCCCCCGTTTTTTACCAGTGCCCGTGGCCGCCTGCTGATGTTCAATCTGCTGGTTGTTGCGGTCACGCTGATGGTCAGCGGCGTGGCGGTGCTTGGCTTCCGTCATGCCAGCCAGATCCAGGAGCAGGTGCAGCAGCAAACGCTGGATGACATGACCGGCAGCATGAACCTCGCTCGCGATACGGCTAACGTGGCGACGGCGGCGGTGCGGCTGTCGCAGGTAGTCGGATCGCTGGAGTACAAAGGCGAGGCGGAGCGGTTAAAGCAGATGCAAACGGCATTGCGCCGCTCGCTGGAGCAGCTGGCCGATGCGCCGCTGGCGCAGCAGGAGCCGGCGCTGGTGGCGCGGATTATTCAGAGAAGCAATGAATTACAGCAAGGCGTGACGGGGATGCTGGAGCGCGGGCAGCGACGCCATCTGGAGCGTAACGCGCTGCTCAGTTCGCTCTACCAGAGCCAGAGTTACCTGCGTCATCTGCAGGACATTAACCGCCGTACTGGCAGCGATGTTCCGGATGCGCAGCTGCTGATGGAAATGGACAGGCTGATCGCCGCCGCCATCGAAACCCCTTCACCACGCGCCACGATACAGCAGCTGGATACGGTGACGGCGATGCTGCCCCAGCGCGCGACGCAGCCTGTGGTCAACGTTGTGCTGCCCGACTTTAACGCCGAGCTGCGTAAGCTTGCCCCGCTGTCGACGCAGCTGGCAGAGAGCGATCTGGCAATAAGCTGGTATATGTTCCACATCAAGGCGCTGGTGGCGATACTGAATAGCGATATCAATCAGTACGTTGAACAGGTCGCGCAAGCCTCCCGGCTTCGCACGGCCCAGAGCCATCACGAGCTGCAATCCATTAGCGTTTTTATCAGCATTTTCGCCGTGCTGGCGCTGATCATCACCGGGTGCGCCTGCTGGTATATTTACCGTAACCTGGCCTCCAACCTGACGGCTATCTCCCGGGCCATGTCGCGCCTTGCCCGTGGCGAACAGGATGTCTCGGTGCCCGCATTGCAGCGGCGGGACGAGCTGGGTGAGCTGGCGCGCGCGTTTAACGTTTTTGCCCGCAACACTGCTTCACTTGAGCACACGACGCGTCTGCTGAAAGAGAAAACGACGCAGATGGAGATTGACCGCATCGAGCGTCAGGGACTGGAAGAAGCGTTGCTCCACAGCCAGAAGATGAAGGCTGTCGGACAGCTGACCGGCGGGCTGGCGCATGATTTTAATAATCTTCTGGCGGTGATCATCGGCAGTCTTGAGCTGACCGACCCCGAATCAAAAGACGCGCCGCGTATCACCCGGGCGCTGAAGGCGGCCGAACGCGGCGCCATGCTGACCCAGCGCCTGCTGGCATTTTCCCGCAAGCAATCCCTGACGCCGCATACCGTTGAGATGAAACCGCTGCTGGAGAACCTGCGGGAACTGATGCGCCACTCCTTGCCTGTCACCCTGACTCTGGAGGTTGAAGCGCAAACCCCGGCATGGTCCGCATGGATAGACGTCGGCCAGCTGGAAAACGCGATTATCAATCTGGTGATGAACGCCCGCGATGCGATGGAAGGGCAAAGCGGCGTCATTAAAATTCGTACATGGAACCAGCGCGTGACCCGCAGCGACGGCCGCAGGCAGGATATGGTGGCGCTGGAGGTCATTGACCATGGTAGCGGTATGGCGCAGGAGGTGAAATCCCGGGTCTTTGAACCGTTCTTTACCACCAAACAGACCGGAAGTGGCAGCGGATTAGGGTTGTCGATGGTGTACGGTTTTGTGCGTCAGTCCGGGGGACGCGTGGAGATTGAAAGCGCGCCGGGGCAGGGCACCACCGTTCGGCTCCATCTGCCGCGCTCGACGTTTTCCACCGTGTCTGAAAGTGAGACGCTCCCGGCTACCACCTCCCCGGATAGCGAGCGGCTGGTGCTGGTACTGGAAGATGAGGCAGATGTCCGCCAGACCCTGTGTGAGCAGATGCATCAGTTGGGCTACCTGACGCTCGAAGCGGAGAATGGCGAGCAGGCCCTGAGCATGCTGGAGGCATCGCCGGATATTGGCATGTTTATCAGCGACCTGATGCTGCCCGGAAGCCTCAGCGGAGCGGAGGTCATTAACCATGTGCGCAGTCATTATCCGCAGCTTCCGGTGCTGCTGATCAGCGGCCAGGATTTGCGGCCTACGCATAACCCTCAGCTGCCGGACGTTCAGTTACTGCGTAAGCCGTTTACCCGCGTACAGCTGGCACAGGCGCTGCGTAAGGTGATGGTAATTTGAGATTCCTCCGCTACTCCGGCACAGTCCCGTTGATTACCTTAACGCCAGTCCACCTGTGAGTCTGGCCTTATGAAACGTTACTTTTCCGCTCTGATATTGGGTCTGCTGTCACTCACCAGCCAGCTGGCCCACGCCGACGTGATTGATGATGCCATTGGCAACATTCAGCAGGCGATCAACGATGCTTATAACCCCGACAGCAGCCGTAATGACGACGACGATCGCTACGATCGCAGCCGTCAAAGCGACAGCCGTCAGTACGACGATCGCCGTCGGCAGCTCGAAGACAGACGCCGCCGTTTAGACGAGCGTCAACGTCAGTTAGATGACGACAGGCGCAGGCTGGAAGAGGATGAACGGCGGTTAGAAGACGATTACGATCGCGGCTAAAGCTTGGTGGCGCTTCGCTTACGCAGGCCTACAAAACCCTGGCCTGTAGGCCGGGTAAGGCGCAGCCGCCACCCGGCAAAACTCAGTCGAGTACCAGCACCATGCCGTCATACCCCGCTTCGATACCGTTCGGCAGCGGGTTGTTCATCATCCACACGTCAAACTGATGGCTGATGTGCGTCAGGATCACCTGCGGACAGCCAATCACCTCGTTTAACGCAACCACGGTGTTCAAATCACAATGGTTACGCGGCGGCTCGTCACGCGGTTCATGACTGCAGTCGATGATTATCGCCTGCGGCTGATTGTTGAGCAGAAACTTCACCGTTTTTTCCGGTAATCCCGCCGTGTCTGAAAGCCACGCCACGTGGCTGTGGGCGGATTCCAGCAGATAGCCAAACGTCAGCTTAGAATGGTTGAGGGGCAGCGGCGTCACTCGCAGTCCCTGTAGCTCAAACACCACAAACGGTTCGACCGTATGACTGAAATCCAGGATCCCCGGATGTTTGAACAGGTCGTCACACCCCGCGTCGTCCGGTGGGCCGTAGACCGGAATCGTTGCACCCACGCCCCAGCGCAGGGGAAACAGCCCCTGAACGTGATCCATATGATAGTGAGTGAGTAAAAACTGCTGAAAACTGCCCGCGGGCCAGTCCTCCATCAGGTGTGGAATACCGGCGTCCAGCAATGTGACCGCATCGTTGTATTTGACCACCGCACTGCAGGGACGACGGCGATAATTTTCCTGCAAACGCGCGCGTCTACACGCCGCGCAGTCGCAGCCAAAGACGGGCACCAGCTGGGCACCGCCGGTGCCGGTTAACGTTATGGTCAGACTCATCACTCACCTCTACAGCGGTTTGGTGAAGCGGAAATGGCTCTGCGTATACCCTTCACGAAGATAGAAACGGTGGGCGTCCACGCGCTTCACGCTGGTGGAAAGTTCGGTCAACTCCGCGCCAGCCTGTCGTGCAACGTCCTCTGCCCAGGCGAGCAACTGGCTACCCACCTTTAACCCGCGCGCTTGCGGCATTACCACCAGCTCCTGGATCTCGCCGATCCAGCGGGCGTGATGGAGGTGAAACTGCATGTGCAGACCGATCATGCCGATGACTTCCCCGTCCAGCTCGGCAAGCTGATAGCGCATATTGTGATCCTGCAGATTAGCCAGATAGCCGGCATGAAACGCCTGGTTATCGAACTCTGCTTGCTTAAGTTCGCAGATGAGGGCGTACACGCTCTGCGCATCATCAGCAGTGGCGGGGCGAAGCTGGCAGTCAGGCATGCTGTTTCTCCTTCTGACGGATAAGGGATAAAAAGGTCTCGACTGACTGTAGCAAACTTCCGTCGTTATTGAGGACATGGCAGCCTGAAGGGGTGTAGCGCGCCGCGCGCGCCAGCCGCTGGTCAATCTCACGCGCGTTTTCGCGCCCCCGGTTTTGCAGCCTGCTGCGCAGAACGTCCGGGGAAACCTGCAGGCAGATCGGCAGCAGGGCCGCTTCATATCGGGCTTTTGCCTGCGGCAGATGGGCGCGTGAGCCGTTGACCAGCACATCAAAACCCGCGTGCAGCCAGAGGTCGATCTCAATGCCGACGCCATAGTAGAAACCGTTAGCGTGCCAGCTCAGTGCCAGCAGGTTTTGCCCGGCGCGGGTGAAAAACTCCTGCTCGCTCAGGGCGATATGGTTTTCACTTCCGGCGTTCGCCGCGCGGGTAATATAGCGGTGCGCCACCAGCAGCTGTGAATGTTCCCGCTGCCGCAGGGCAGACAGCAGGCTGTCCTTACCGGAGCCGGACGGCCCCATCAACCAGATAAGTCTTCCCATCAGAACACCCTTTTTCCCTGACGCCAGACGTGGTCGATATGAATATGCTCGCCTTTGCGGTGGGCCAGCACCAGATCTGCCCGTTTTCCTTCGGCAATCTCACCGCGATCCTGAAGATTGAGTGCGGCGGCCGGGTTTTTGGTCACCAGGCGAATGGCCTGCGGCAGCGTAAAACGGTTCTCCTCATCGTCCGCGACCCGGAATGCCGCATCCAGCAGGCTGGCGGGGTAGTAGTCAGACGAGAGGATATCCAGCAGGCCGAGCGAGGCGAGCTTGCTTGCCGCCACGTTGCCGGAGTGCGAGCCGCCGCGCACGATGTTCGGCGCGCCCATCAGCACGTTCATCCCGTGCTGACGTGACGCCTCTGCGGCTTCGAACGTAGTGGGAAATTCGGCGATCACGCTACCAAGCTGGTGGGATTCACGCACATGATCGTGCGTGGCATCGTCATGGCTTGCCAGCGCAATATTGCGGTCACGGCACATTGCGGCAATCCTGAGACGGTTCGGCTGCGACCACTGTGCCGCAAGCGCCAGCTGTTCTTCTTCGTAGCGCGCCATCTCGGCATCGTTGAGCGAGTATTTGCCCTGATAGTATTCACGATACTTCTCAATGTTGGCGAACTGACGCTGCCCCGGCGAGTGGTCCATCAGGGAGACCAGCGAGACAGGCTCGCGGCCCACCAGTTTTTCAAACAGCGGCAGGGTGGTGTGGTGCGGCAGTTCACAACGCAGATGCAGGCGGTGCTCGGCGCGGTTGAGGCCACGCTTTTGCGTCTCTTCCACGGCGTTAATCATCTTCTCCAGGTTTTCAAGTCTGTCGCCGCCGTCGCGCACGTCGCCAATCGCCACCGCGTCGAGCACGGTGGTAATACCGCTGGCGACCATCAGCGCGTCGTGGCTGCTCATCGCCGAATGGGCGGGCCAGTCCACCTTCGGGCGCGGGGTGAAAAATTTGTCGAGGTTGTCGGTATGCAGCTCAATGAGCCCCGGCAGCAGCCAGCCACCTTCGCCGTCCATCGCGTCAGGCGCGCGGCTCCGGGTTTCGGCAAACGCGCGGATGACGCCGTCCTGGATTTCAACCGAGCCATCCACGACCTCGTTTTCCAGCACCAGCCTGACGTTATTGATAATCATACGTTTGTCCCCATCGGGTGCAGTCTGTCCGCTACGCGCTCGCGCACGGCTTCATCGTGGAAGATCCCGACGATCGCTGCGCCGCGCGCTTTGGCCTGTTCGATCAGTTCCATCACCGCTGCGCTGTTTTTGCTGTCGAGCGAAGCGGTGGGTTCATCCAGGAGTAAAATCGGGTAGTCGACAATAAAGCCGCGTGCGATGTTGACCCGCTGCTGCTCGCCACCGGAAAAGGTCGATGGGGCAAGGTGCCACAGACGCTCCGGCACGTTGAGGCGTGTCAGCAGGCTGGCGGCTTTGGCAGCACAGGTGTCACGCGGGACGCCGAGATCCAGCAGTGGCTGCATCACCACGTCCAGAGCGGAGATCCGCGGGATCACCCGCAGAAACTGGCTGACCCAGCCGATCGTCGAACGGCGCACTTCAAGTACCTTACGCGCGGGTGCCTGCACCAGATCCACCCACTCGTTGTTGTGGCGAATATGAATGTGGCCTTCGTCTGGCTGATAGTTGGCGTACAGGGAGCGCAGCAGGGTGGATTTTCCACTGCCGGAGTGGCCGTGCAGCACGACGCATTCGCCGTTGCCGACCTCTAACGACGCGTTTTGCAGGACGGGCAGCCGCACGCCGTTTTGCTGGTGGAGCACAAAGGTTTTACTGACGTTTTGTACGTGGATCATGTTGGCCTCGTGATTCGTTTTGCCGGGTGGCGGCTTCGCCTTACCCGGCCTACAGGTGCGGTGTTCGTAGGCCGGGTAAGCGCAGCGCCACCCGGCAACAGCAGCCTCAATTCTGCAATACGGATGACACCAGCAGCTGGGTGTACGGATGATGGGGATCGTCGAGCACGCGGTCGGTCAGCCCACTTTCCACCACCTGACCCTGCTTCATCACCAGCAGACGGTCCGCCAGCAGGCGTGCGACGCCCAGATCGTGGGTGACAATCACCACCGCCAGGTTCAACTCCACCACCAGGCCGCGCAGCAGATCGAGCAGGCGCGCCTGAACCGAGACATCCAGCCCGCCGGTGGGCTCATCCATAAACACCAGCTTCGGATGGGTGACCAGGTTGCGGGCGATCTGTAAACGCTGCTGCATGCCGCCGGAGAAAGTGGTGGGCAGGTCGTCGATACGCGAGGCGGGGATTTCAACCTCCTCCAGCCAGTGCTGCGCGGTGGCGCGGATGTGACCGTAATGGCGCGCGCCGGTGGCCATCAGCCTTTCGCCGATGTTGCCTCCCGCTGAAACCTGGCGGCGCAGCCCGTCCATTGGGTGCTGATGCACTACGCCCCACTCGGTACGCAGCAGGCGACGGCGCTCGGCCTCGCTCATGCCATACAGCGACGTGCCCTCATATAAAATCTCACCGTTCTGCGGCGTCAGGCGCGCGGAGAGAGATTTGAGCAGCGTGGTTTTGCCGGAGCCGGACTCGCCGACAATCCCCAGCACTTCGCCCGGCCACAGCTCGAACGACACGTCGCTGAAGCCTTTGCCCGGCGCGTAAAGGTGAGTCAGGTTATTAACCGAAAGCAGCGGTTTCATTGGCTGTTCGCCTCGCTCTGTTGGCGGCAGTAATCGGTGTCGGAGCAGACAAACATCCGTTTGCCCGTGTCGTCCAGCACCACTTCATCCAGATAGCTATGTTTCGAGCCGCAGATGGCGCATGGCTCGTCCCACTCCTGCACCGTAAAGGGGTGGTCATCAAAATCGAGACTCTCCACACGGGTGTAAGGCGGTACGGCATAGATGCGTTTTTCACGCCCGGCGCCAAAGAGTTGCAGGGCTGGCATCATGTCCATCTTCGGGTTATCGAATTTCGGGATTGGCGACGGGTCCATCACATAGCGCCCGTTGACCTTCACCGGGTAGGCGTAGGTGGTGGCGATATGGCCGAAGCGGGCGATGTCCTCGTAAAGCTTCACCTGCATCACGCCGTACTCTTCCAGCGCGTGCATGGTGCGGGTTTCGGTTTCCCGCGGCTCGATAAAGCGCAGCGGCTCCGGGATCGGCACCTGGAAAATCAGAATCTGATCTTCAGTCAGCGGGGTTTCCGGAATGCGGTGGCGGGTCTGGATCAGCGTCGCGTCTTCAGTTTTTTCAGTGGTCGCTACGCCGGTCACGCGCTTGAAGAAGTTGCGGATCGAAACGGCGTTGGTGGTGTCGTCTGCCCCCTGGTCGATGACCTTAAGCACGTCGGCTTCCCCGATCACGCTGGCGGTCAACTGAATACCGCCGGTGCCCCAGCCGTAGGGCATTGGCATCTCGCGGCCGCCGAACGGTACCTGGTAGCCCGGAATGGCAACCGCTTTGAGGATGGCGCGGCGGATCATGCGTTTGGTTTGCTCATCCAGATAGGCAAAGTTGTAGCCGCTTAAGTTAGCCATTGGCGCGCTCCCGTTGCAGACGTTTCAGCAGTTCCAGTTCGGCCTGGAAATCGACGTAGTGCGGCAGCTTGAGGTGCGAGACGAAACCGGCGGCCTCAACGTTGTCTGCATGGGCCAGCACGAACTCCTCATCCTGCGCCGGGCCGGCGATGTGCTCGCCGTAGTCCGGTGCCTGCAGGGCGCGGTCGACCAGCGCCATCGCCATGGCTTTGCGTTCGCTCAGGCCAAACACTAGGCCGTAGCCGCGGGTAAAGTGCGGGTCTTCATTCTCTGGCGCGACAAAGCCGTTAACCATTTCGCATTCGGTCATCAGCAGTTCGCCGACGTTCACCGCAAAACCCAGCTCTTCCGGCACAATTTCCACGTCGATATAGCCGCTGCGAATTTCGGCCGCAAACGGGTGGTTACGCCCATAGCCGCGCTGGGTGGAGTAGGCCAGCGCCAGCAGATAGCCTTCGTCGCCGCGCATCAGCTGCTGCAGGCGCGAGGAGCGCGAGCACGGGAAAACTGGCGGCGTGCGGGTGATGTCATCTGGCGCGGTACCCGAATCTTCTTCCGCTTTCGCCAGCCCCTGGTTTGCCAGCAGGCTGAAGACGTGCGGAGACGGCTCCTGTTCGGCATCCGTGGTGTTGAGCCGTGGCGCTTCGCCGTTCGCCAGCAGGGTAAAATCCAGCAGGCGATGGGTGTAATCGTAGGTGGGGCCAAGCCGCTGGCCGCCGGGGATGTCTTTATAAACGGCAGAAATACGGCGCTCCAGGCGCATCTGCGCCGTATTCACCGGCTCGCTCGCCGTGAAGCGGGGAACCGTGGTGCGCCAGGCGCGCAGCAGAAAGATGGCTTCGACGTTATCGCCGCTGGCCTGCTTCAGCGCCAGCGCCGCCAGCTCGCGATCGGCGACGCCGCCTTCGGTCATCACCCGGTCAACGGCCAGGTTCAGCTGCTGCTCAATCTGGGCGACGCTCAGTTCGGGCAGTTTTTCATCGCCCCGTCGTCTGTGTTCCTGCAAGGCATGGGCGGCGGCGATCGCCTTTTCGCCCCCTTTAACGGCAACGTACATCAGCACACCTCCACGTGGGTGGTCCGCGGGATGGCGAGCAGACGCTCGCCGCAGGTCAGGATCAGGTCTATGCCCAGCGGGAACGGGTGCGGGCGTTCGGTCAGCTCATGAATGATGCATTCCGGCAGCTGCGGCGCAACCATGCGTTCATCGGCGATGCCTGCACCGGTCAGGCGGAGCATGCGGCCGCCGCTCAGGCTGGAGACCTGCAGAATCAGCGTGGCGCTGGTTTCCGGTGCAACGGCGCTGCCTTCGCTCAGGGCGTTGAGCTGCTCGTGGCTGATGTGTTCGTCGGCCACGGCAAAGACCGCCTGTCGCGGTTGCTCAACCAGCGGAGCACTGGTGTGAAAACGCAGGTTCTGGCTGGCGATGTCATTAGATAAGGCGCCTGACAGCCACACCGGCGTGTCGTTGTCGGCA
Organism: Enterobacter sp. ZOR0014; assembly: GCF_000798855.1. Classification (NCBI taxonomy): domain Bacteria; kingdom Pseudomonadati; phylum Pseudomonadota; class Gammaproteobacteria; order Enterobacterales; family Enterobacteriaceae; genus Enterobacter; species Enterobacter sp. ZOR0014. Next base: position 18,271 of record NZ_JTLF01000114.1, read on the forward strand.
AGGGTCAGCAACACGCTGGTGGTCGCCAGATTCAGCGGCAGCCAGCCCTGTGAAAGCTGATGCAGCGAGACAATCACCCCCGGCTCGCTCATGGCTTTCAGCAGGCGACGAAAACTTTGTTGGGCATCCTGGACGGCAAGGGTAAAAGCAGGTTGAAGCGTCATGCGTTGTCTCCGCGAACGAGCGTAAAGAAGTCGACCCGACTGGTATTCACTTCGGCCTGACGTGCGGCAAGTCGTGCGGCGCGGTCAGCTTCCAGCGGGGCAATAAGGGTTTCCATTAACGTCTGAAAATGCGTTTGTTCCTGCAAAAGGGCGTCTATTACTGCGCAGCGTTCGGCGTGTGCTTTATCGCGTCCCAGCACGTAGCTGTAGCCCAGCGTGCCGCTGTTCAGGCGGATCGCGGCGCGGGTGAGGGGGGCGTCTCCCGCAAAAAAGCGCTGCCCGGTGCCGCCCATCCGGGCCTGGATCTGCACCAGGCCAATTTCCGGTGCGCGGATAGTGTCGTAGTCTGGCGTCAGGCTCAGGGCGTTCATGCGATCGCGCAGGGCAGCAGGCTGGCTGTGGGCCAGCACACGCATCCAGCGCTGTCGGGTGGCGGTATCGACGTGCATTCAGTGCTCCATAGTGAATTCGATCATGTCGGCACGGGTCAGGCTGACGGAGTATTCCGTCGCATTGACCTCGCCGTCACGGTGGTTGAGGGTGCGCACGCAGAGCAGCGGCGCCATATTGGGGATTTCGAGCACTTTGCTCTCTTTAGCCTGCGCGCGGCGGGCGCTGATACGCGTCTGGGTGCGCTTGAGGGCGATGCCCGTGGCGTCCTGCAGAAAGTCGTGCAGGGAACCGCTGGAAAAGTTTTGCAGCACTGGCCAGAGGGCGAGGTCCGCGAAGTAGTGGTCAATCTGGCATACCGCTACGCCGTTGACGCGGCGCAACGTGCGCAGGTGGATGACGTTATCGCCTTCCTGAATGCCCAGCGCGTCCGCCACATGGCTGGAGGCCGGGCGCAGGACCGAGAGCAGCTTTTCGCTGGTGGGATGGCTGCCCTGATCCAGCAGGTTCTGACTAAAGCGCGCCTGGGCATTGAGCGGATAGTCGAACGGGCGCATCAGCACCAGCACGCCCACGCCCTGACGGCGTTGCACCCAACCGCGCTCGACCAGCTGGTCAATGGCGCGGCGCAGGGTGTGGCGATTCACTTCATAGCGATCCGCAAGCTGCTGCTCGGCAGGCAGGTAGTCTCCGCAGCGGTAGTGCGTGCGCAGTTCCACTTCGAGCTTTGCCGCAATTTCTTGCCAACGGGTTGGGTAACTGGTCGGATGTCTGGATAAGTGCATAGAAAACAAAGCCTCGCTTCTCAGATGAAATGCTTACGCAAACGTTGAGAGAGGAAATCCAGCAGGCTGACGGTGACGATGATGAGCACCATCAGGGCGCAGGTTTGCTGGAACTGGAAACCGCGAATCGCTTCCCACAGGGTGACGCCGATTCCGCCTGCACCGACCATGCCGACGACCGTGGCGGAGCGAACGTTGGACTCAAAGCGGTACAGCGAGTAGGAGATCAGCAGCGGCATCACCTGCGGCAGGACGCCGTAGAGGATCTCTTCGATTTTGTTGGCACCGGTGGCGCGGATGCCTTCCACCGGGCCGGGCTCAATGGCTTCGACCGCTTCCGAGAGCAGCTTGGAGAGCACCCCGGTGGTGTGGATGAACAGCGCCATGACGCCCGCGAACGGACCCAGACCCACGGCCACCACGAACAACATCGCAAAGACCATTTCGTTAATCGCGCGGCAGGCGTCCATCAGGCGGCGCATCGGCTGGTATACCCACCACGGTACGATGTTTTCCGCGCTCATCAGGCCAAACGGAATGGAGAGAATGACGGCAAGGGCGGTGCCCCAGACGGCAATTTGCAGGGTAATGGCCATTTCGCTGAGATAGTCCTGCCACTGGCTGAAGTCCGGCGGGAAGAAGTCGGCAGCAAAGGTTGCCATGTTGCCGGAATCTTTGAAGAGCAGCAGGGGATCCATTTCTGCGCCCTTCCAGGAGATAACCAGCACCGCCAGCAGGATGGCCCAGCTTATGAGCGAGAACCAGCTGCGCTTTGGCGGTGGGAGGGTAATGGTTTGCATGTTGGCTCCTTGGGTTTTAATTCCCTCTCCCTTGAGGGAGAGGGTTAGGGTGAGGGGGAAATGTGCGCGCTGATGCCCTCACCCCGGCCCTCTCCCACGGGGAGAGGGGGAAAAGAAACTACTGCACCGCTTTATTTACGCTGGTCATGGCGCCGAGTGCCGCGGTCAGGCGGTCAAGGTCTTCCAGCTGGGCCTGAATGTCAGAGACTTTGCTGGTCTTCTCTTCTTCCTTGAGCCCTTTGTTGTCCTTCACGGCCTGCATCTGTTTAAACAGCGCCAGCTGGCGAATCGGGACCAGCTGAAGGTCGCTGGAGGCGCGGAACGGTGCCCAGCCCAGTTTCTCAAGAACCGCTTTCTCTTCCGGCGTTTTGCCGTAGTTCATAAAGAAGTCGTACACCTTGTCCTTGGTGCTTTCGGAGAGGTTTTTACGCCAGACGATCGGGTCGCCCGGGATCAGCGGCGATTTCCAGATCACCTTCAGTTCTTTCAGCTTGTCCGGCGCGGAGGTTTTCAGTTTGTCGAGGTTTTCGGTGTTGTTGGTGGCAACATCCACCTGCTTGTTCGCCACGGCCAGGGCGTTGGTTTCATGGCTGGCGTTGACGGTGCGTTTGAAGTCGCTGGCGGAGGCGTTGTTTTTCGCGAAGACGTAGTAGCCAGGGACGAGGAAGCCGGAGGTGGAGTTCGGGTCGCCGTTACCAAAGGTCAGCTCTTTGCGTTTGGCGAGCATGTCGTTGAGGTTGTTGATCGGGCTGTCTTTGTTCACGATCAGCACGCTCCAGTACCCCGGGGAGCCATCTGCCGCAACGGTCTGGGCAAAGACCTGGCCGTTGGCGCGGTCCACCGCTTCCATTGCGGAGAGGTTGCCGTACCAGGCGATGTCGACTTTATTAAAGCGCATACCCTGGATAATGCCCGCGTAGTCCGGGGCGAAGAAGGCATTCACTTTGATCCCCAGTTTGGTTTCCATATCTTTCAGGAACGGTTCCCACTGAGGCTTCAGGTTCTGCTGTGATTCCGTCGAAATAATGCCGAAGTTCAGCGCTTTTTCCTGCTCTTGTGCATACGCCGGGCTTAACAGGGTGCTGATGCTGAACATGCTGGTAAAGGCCAGCGCGGCAACGGCTTTGTAGTTCATTTCCATTCCTCGTTATGGGGAGTTATGCAGCCTGCGCGCGCTCTTCGACGCGGTTTACGCTGCGGTAGAGATGATCAAAACGTTCGTTATCAAACTGGTGGCTTGCGCCGTCAAAGAACACATGGCCCTGACGCAGGGCGACAATGCGCTCGCAGTAGCGCAGGGCGTAATCCACCTGATGCAGCGTTACCACCACGGTAATGCCGTCGTTCTGGTTAATGTCGCGCAGGGTTTCCATCACGATGCGGGCGGATTCCGGGTCCAGCGAGGCGATAGGTTCATCGGCCAGAATGATTTTTGCTTTCTGCATCAGGGCGCGGGCGATGGCGACGCGCTGCTGTTGTCCACCGGACAGGGTGGAGACACGCTGGTGGGCCAGGTGTGCCATACCGACGCGAGTCAATGCCTGAAGAGCTTCCTGCTTCTGGGAAGGTGAGAACCAGCGCAGGCAGGTGCGCCAGAACGGTGTGCTGCCGAGTGCGCCAATCAGCACGTTCTCCAGTACCGTCAGGCGATTGACCAGGTTGAACTGCTGGAAGATGTAGCCCGTCTGGGCACGGCTCTTGCGGATATCACTTGCCAGACGCCCGGCGCGCTGCACCGTGTTGCCCAGCAATTCGACGTGACTTTCCGGGGTTTTATCGCAGGTGATAAGACCGCTTAAATGGCGCAGAAGGGTGGATTTACCGGAGCCAGAAGGGCCGAGAAGCGCCACCATGTCGCCCTGCTGGACGGTCAGATCAACGGCATGCAGCGCCTTGTTGTGATTGAAGGTCTTGCTCAGTTTCTCGACGCGGATGACAGTTTGCATGTGCGGGGCCTCACGATAAATGTGGCCTCATGCTGGCGCATCAATGTGACATTTGGGTTAAGTCTGGGTTGCGGGAATTTGAAGAGTTGAGGGGAGTTTGATGACAGGCGGAGGCGGACCGCCCACCGCCAGAAAATTAGTGCTGCTGCTTAACGACGTTAATCATCCACGGTACGCCGTATTTATCGGTGACTTTACCGAAACCGTGCGCCCAGAAGGTCTCCTGCCACGCCATGTCGATATTGCCGCCAGCGGCGAGGTTGTCGAACCAGCGCTTGCCTTCTGACACATCCTGCGTGTCGAGCACCAGCGTGAACCCGGCATACTGCGCGTTGCTGCCCGGCGGCTGCCCGTCGCTCATCATAATGTCGCTGCCCGCAATGCGGACGTTAGAGTGGGCGATAGCGGAATCAGGAAACTGCATGCCGGACGGACAGCCTTCTTCACTGCTGTCGCTTTTGGGCATTTCACCGAAAGTGATTTTATAGAGGAGTTCAGCGCCGACGGCCTGCTGATAAAAGGCGGTTGCCTCTGCACAGTTGCCGGCGAAGGAGATGTAGGGACTTAACGGCATAATCTTTACCTCACGTAAGAAAAGCCCATTAAGTGTAGTTCTTTTTTGTAGGCCAGATAAGCGTAGCGCATCCGGAAAAAGCGCCCGGCGGCGCTTCGGTTATCGGGCCTACAGGAGAAAAATCAGTTCTTTTTCACGAACTCAGATTTCAGTTTCATCGGACCGAAGCCGTCAATTTTGCAGTCGATATTATGATCGCCTTCAACCAGACGGATGTTCTTCACTTTGGTACCGATCTTCAGCATGGAAGAGCTGCCTTTGACTTTCAGATCTTTAACCACGGTGACGCTGTCGCCATCCGCCAGCAGGTTACCGTTCGCATCTTTTACGATCAGGGCATCTGCATCCTGTGCCGGTTCGGCATCATTCCATTCATGCGCACATTCCGGGCAGATGAACATGCCATTATCTTCATAGGTGTATTCAGAATTGCATTTCGGGCAGTGTGGGAGAGACATATCGGTATCCTCAAAAAAGTGTTAACACGCTGGAAAATGCCAGCTAAATGACGGCAGTGTGCCGAAAAAGGCGGCAAGTATAGCGCAAATCCACACGTTTGTCGGTGATATTCTGAATTTAAAAAAAAGCAAAAAATGTGTCGGGAGTGACACTTCCTGTCAGTCAGTTAAGCGATGCTAACGTCATTAACACGGTGGAAAGAGAAGTCGCTAAATATATCGAATATTTTATTGTGGCAAATTGCTACGCACCTTCATTTCGGATAAGGTGAAGCAACACATTGTTATTTATCTTTGGTCTTTGCTGCCATGCATTTCGTATGGTTGTGGCATAACCCGTTCTTTTTAGGTGGATAAATAATGATGATATATCCTGAAGTTTCTTAAAAAGGGCTACGCTTTTTATCTTTTGGCTGTCAGGCCTTGAGGAGAGCTTTACACGCCATGCAAGGATAGCCATTTATTTCTGATTATCTTCAATCAGTTATATTCCGGTGAACATGTTTTCCACACGTGATCATATAAGCCTGAACATCATAATTAATACCAGTGGCTTAATAAAAGTAATAAATTTGCGTTAAGGAAAGGCTTTTATCATGCACACACAGACCATTTTTGAATTAAGCCAGGAAGCTGAGCGTTTGTTACAGCTTGCCCTGCAAAATCTTGATACCTTGAAGTCAATGCCGACAGCGATGCTGGAGAACACGACGGCCGCTATTACGGGTGAAAAGAACAACGTTCTGCCTTTGCATTTTAGTGCGCGGGGTGTCGAAGCGCAGCAGGCAATGCTGAATAATGAATTACGCAAAATAACACGTCTGGAAATGGTTCTGGCTATCGTTGGTACCATGAAAGCGGGGAAATCGACCACCATTAATGCCATTGTGGGGACCGAAGTGTTGCCTAATCGCAACCGCCCAATGACGGCGCTTCCTACCCTGATTCGTCATACGCCAGGCCAGAAAGAGCCGGTACTCCATTTCTCACATGTCTCGCCTATTGATGATTTGATCCAGCTGCTGCAGAAACAACTCTGCGATTACGATCGCGGGAAGCTGGCTCAGCATCTGGAAATTGATAAAGACATGAACACGCTGCTGGAACGCATTGAAAAAGGTGAAGCCTTTGAAAAGCATCATCTTGGAGCGCAGCCAATATTTCATTGCCTGAAAAGCCTCAATGACCTGGTCAGACTCTCTCAGGCGCTGGGCGTGGCGTTTCCGTTTTCAGAATACGCGGCCATTGAACACATTCCGGTCATTGAAGTGGAGTTCGTGCATCTTGCGGGTCTGGATGCCCACCTCGGGCAACTGACGCTGCTCGATACTCCTGGGCCTAATGAGGCCGGACAGCCGCATCTGCAAAAAATGCTGAGTGAGCAGTTAGCCCGCGCATCGGCGGTGCTGGCGGTAATGGATTATACCCAGCTTAAATCTATATCTGATGAAGAGGTCCGTCAGGCTATTTCGGTGGCGGGGAAATCCGTGCCTCTGTATGCCCTGGTGAATAAATTCGACCAGAAAGATCGCAATAGCGATGATGAAGAGCAGGTCCGGGCGATGATCTCCGGCACCTTAATGAAAGGCAATATTTCGCCTGGCCAGATCTACCCTGTCTCCTCCATGTGGGCGTATCTGGCGAACCGTGCTCGCTACGAGATGAATACCCACGGACAACTGCCGGATCATCAGGAGCAACCCTGGGTGCAGGATTTTGCCGAAGCCGCCCTCGGTCGCCGCTGGCGTACGGCGGACCTGGATGATATTGGCCATATCCGTCACGCCGCCGATTTGCTCTGGGAAGATTCGCTGTTTGAACAACCGATACGCAAACTGATTTACGCCGCCTATGCTAATGCCTCGTTATTTGCGCTGCGCTCGGCGTCCCATAAGCTGCTCAACTACGCACAAAATGCCCGGGAATATCTCGACTTCCGCTATCAGGGGCTGACGGTCGCCTTTGACGCGCTGGAACTGAATATTACGCGTCTTGAAGAGGACATGGCGATGATGCAGACGCGCCAGCGGGTGGTGAGCGATGAGGTGAAACATGAAGTTGAGCAGGCGCTGAATGCCACTGCGGACTTTATGGGGGCCCAAAAAACAGCGCTTCACCAGGCGATTGGTCACGTGTTCAGCGCTCGCAATATCCTTGATTTAGCCGGTAACGATCGGTTGAATCCTCGTGGTGACGAGCCGCAAGAACTACAGCAGCTGGTTCTGGATGACGAGGGGCAGGCACAGATTGCCCTGAGTAAAATCCGCTCCTCCTGCGAGCTTATCATGCTGGATGCGCAGACAAAGATCTGCCGGGAGCTGGCGTTACGCTTCGATCAGCTGGAGTCTACGCTGGCGCGTTCCCTGAATGACGCCATGCGTCCCATTGAAACGCGTATTAAAGAGCATCTGAGCCATGCCGGCTTTCGGGCGCGGATTAGCTTCCCGGCTTTTCAGGCTAACCAGCTTAACGTCAATACGCAGGCGCTGTTTAACGATGCCATCGCGCAGGACAACCGCCCTGCAGGACAGCCATCGGGCGCGGGCAGCATGCGTGAGACCGTCTCTCGCTGGCTGAATAATCCGGGCTGGGGCTGGGATGAATATGTGGCGACCCGCACGCGCTATGTTATCGACATTGCGCAGCTACATGACAAATTTAAGCAACATATTGATCAGTTTTGTGAACATATACGTAAAGCTTTGTCCGCCCAGGTCGATGTCTCTGTTACGGCAGGAATGGCGACGTTCTTTGCAGAATTTTCGTTATACCTGACCGGGTTACAGGAAAGCTTGCGTGATAGCCTCGCAGTGCGTCAACAAAATGAGCATTCGACCCGAGCGCTCAGCCAGCTGTTGAAGCAAAGTATCACTACTGCGACGTGGATACAGGAAGATACCCGACTGTTACGCGATGATATTCAAACTCTATTCGCGGCAGAGCAACCATGACAACACAGCTACTGGACGGTCCCGGGCGGACGCTGGAGTGTATTCATCCTAAATTTATGGTCGATCTTGTGCAGGGCGTGGACGTTGCGCGTCATCCTCATTTGGGGCCGCAGCAGCTGCAGTTTCGTGAGCGCTTGACTCAGGAGATCATGACGCACACCCGGTTACGACCCTGGGCGATGGCCGGAATGCTGAATGAGAATGCTGCCCTGCGCCTCGGTCTGGCTGAAAAACTCGCCGGGATGATTGACCCTGGCCATCTTGCGCTGACGCTGATGGCGGATAAATTGAATACACTTCGTCAGCAGGCTCACTTAAGGGCTCAGCCCTCTCCGGGCCTGCTTGAACAGTACGCTGAGCTCTCATCGCATTTTACCCAACGTGCCGTTTATAAAGAAAAGGCGCTAACTCAGCGTGGACTGACCGTCCAGGCGGGTGAGCACAGTGAGCAAATTTTCACTCGCTGGCGAGCCGGTCATTATGATGGCTGGTCGCTGGCCGGGCGTTGTTTCATTGTCCTGGAAGAGTTGCGTTGGGGGGCCTTCGGCGATGCTTGCCGTCTGGCGAAGGACGATGTATCGGCCATGCTCAAGGATAATTTACGCAGTATGGCTGCCAATTATCTTGCTCAGGGTATCAATGCGTCTCCTGCAACGCGCCATTTCTATCATCAGTGGCTGACCACACCCGCTTCGGCGGGTTTAATCGATCATAAAGACATGCTGGGCTGGCTGGGTGACTGGTGTCAGGCGGATAAACACCCGGTGAGCTGGTCAGTTACGCAAAACTGGCAGACCGTTGCGCTGGGTATGCCGAGGCTGTGTTCGGCAAAACGTCTGGTGGAGGCGATGGTGGAGGAGATTTTTGGTTGAACCCCTCACCCCTCACTCTGGCCCTCTCCCCAGAGGGGAGAGGGGATGGTTTGGTGCGGTTTGTTAATGTTGAAGCTCTGCTGCCTTCCTTTCTACATCTTTCTCTTGCACGTTTCCGTAGCGTTTCGCATACAGTGCCGTGATGATCGGCACCAGAATCGCGGTAACAATCACGCTGGCAGCCACCAGTGCCGTTGCAGAAGCGGCTACCGGTTCGAAGGCCGGGTTAATCTGAGCAATAATCACCGGGTTTGCGACCGCAGCACCTGCGGCTGAAGAGGCGGCGACACCCGCCGTGCCGTTTCCGCCGCCAATCACGCGGTCGGCAATAATCAACGGAATACCGGTGATGATGATGACCGCAACCCCCAGCACAATACCCAGCAGGCCCGTATCAAGGATCACGTTCAGGTTGATGGTGTTGCCCAGCGCAAAACCAAAGAACGGGATGAGTACGGGTGTGGCTTTGCTGAAGAAATCGCGCAGATCGTGATCCAGATTCCCGAGGGCGAAACCGATCAGGAAGGGCAGGATCGCGCCAACAAAGTGGTGAGGCTCAAAAGAGGCCAGGCCAGCAGAACCCAGGATCAGCATCGTCATGAGCGGGCCGGACTCCAGAGACATCAGAACAAATGCCCCGGATTCTTCTTTCGTTCCGTACTGGTTCATCAGGCTGGCATACAACCCGCCGTTAGTCATATCCATCGCCGAGACAATTGCCAGGACCGATAAACCCGCGAAGAAACCGGTCTGAATTCCATTCTCCGGAATGAACATCGCGCATATCATGGCGACAACCCAGGCCACCGCTATTTTGGTTATGACCAGCGTGCCGGATTTGCGTAATACGGTGCCTGTTGCACGTAAATTAATGGATGCACCGATACAAAAGAACCAGACTGCCAGGATGGGGACGGTACCTGTAATCATCCCTTTTGTGAAACCGCCAAAATAAGCCCCGGTTTCAGGCGCTAAGGTATTCAGAATAGCACCGAGTACCAGGGGGACCAGCATCATACCACCAGGAATACGTTCTATCGTGGCTTTAATCTTCATATACAACCCTCACAATGTTACCCCTCGTAGCGAGCGGCGGGCGCGAATAAAAAATCAATAAATTCAAAATGATGAAGGGTTTTCTTGATGGCTTGTATTGGATAACCCCGCAACAAAATTCAGTAAGCGCTCTGGTTTTCTCTTGTCAGAAAACACTCATCGCT
>NZ_JTLF01000225.1:0-206 GCF_000798855.1 Enterobacter sp. ZOR0014
CAAACGATTTATCACTTAAAGATTCAATCAATGCAAATAATTTATCGCTTAAAGGTTCAATCAACGCAAACGATTTATCACTTAAAGATTCAATCAATGCAAATAATTTATCACTTAAAGGTTCAATCAACGCAAATAATTTATCGCTTAAAGGTTCAATCAATGCAAATGATTTATCGCTTAAAGGTTCAATCAATGCAATGTTC
>NZ_JTLF01000399.1:0-365 GCF_000798855.1 Enterobacter sp. ZOR0014
CGAATCAGACGTTAAACAGGAAGTTCATCACATCGCCATCTTTAACGATGTAATCTTTCTCTTTCTCACGCATCTTGCCTGATTCTTTCTTGCCTTGCTCACCTTGTTCTCAATAAGCTGTCGGTCTCCGACTTTGCCCGCGACGAACTCCACCGTGAAACCAGCCGCACCCAGGGGCTGCTGACCACCCGCAGCGAGTACGACCGCCTTGGACGACCGCCTTGGACGACTGCATCGCCGGGAGGTCTTTACCGGCAATGCTCACCGCCCGTCGCCGCGCCGCTGGTCCCGCCGCTGGGATTATGACGACCGCAATAATCTGGTGCGGGAAGAGCGGGACGATAATCCGTTCAGCTGGTACCGCT
>NZ_JTLF01000218.1:0-330 GCF_000798855.1 Enterobacter sp. ZOR0014
GAACATGGGTTACTATTATCAAGTTGTTTTATCTGTTAAAGATGTTGACGATGAACTTGTAGAACTAGTCGGAAATGTTTTACAAAACGGTTGGAATATGACGAACTGGTCAGAGAATAGCCATTTGTACAATTATACTGGTACTGTTTATTTGCCTTGTGGTGCAGGTGGTCAAGCATGGCAATGAATTTACTTAATACAGCAAGCATAGCTAAAGAAATGCAAACTAAAGTAACAGAACGCATGGGCGACTGGTTTGAAGCAGAATTTAAAGCTAAAGCGAATAGTGCAAGCCGAAGAACTAGATTAATTAGAAGTCATGGTCACACC